>CANFYD010000090.1 GCA_947450745.1 Burkholderiales bacterium | reverse complement strand
CGGCCGCCTCGTTTTGGGTTTATCCACGCCCTGAAAGCCCGGTGCCGCCGTTCCCGCCCCAGCAAGGCGGCAGCGACGGGCAAGCACTCAGCCGAGCGACGCCGCAGCAAGGCCAGGACTTTGACGGCGTGCGTGCTTACCGGCGCGGCGACCCGATGAAACAGGTGTTGTGGAAAAAAGCCGCGCTGAGCTTCGAGCAAGGCACGCCGCTGTGGGTGCGTGACAGCCAGGCACCGGCTGCCCAACAGCTTTGGCTGGACTGGCGCGACACGGCAACGCTGGCCCCCGAGGCACGCATCGCACGCTTGACCGCCTGGGTACTGGCGGCCGAACAACGGCAAGCCCCGTATGGCCTGAGTTTGGGGGCGCAGCGCGGGTCGCCGGCCCTTGGCGCGGAGCATCGCCAGCACTGTCTGGAACAACTGGCCTTGCTGCCGGGCACCGTGCAGAAAGACGCGCCGTGAGTGCGCCGCGACACCATGGCCAGATCAGCCACAAGATCACCCACAAGATCAGCAGCAAGGTCAGCCACAGAATCAGCCGCGATTGCCGCGACACGCTGTTCCTGCTGGCCGGCATCAGCGCGGTGGTGCTGCCGCATGCCGGCCACCTGCCGCTGTGGGCCAGCGCCATCACCTTGTTGATCCTCGGCTGGCGCGGCTTGCTGGCTTGGCGCGGCGACGCTCTGCCCGGCCGCTGGGTGCTGGTCGGTGTGCTGCTGCTGTCGGCCGGGCTGACTTGGTGGAGCCACGCCAGCCTGCTGGGCCGCGAAGCCGGCGTCACCCTGCTGGTGATGCTGATGGCGCTGAAGACGCTGGAGCTGCGGGCCCGCCGCGATGCTTTTGTGGTGTTTTTCCTCGGCTTCTTCCTGGTCTTGACGAACTTCCTCTATTCCCAGTCGCTGCTGACAGCGGTGTGGATGCTGCTCAGCGTCTGGGCCTTGCTCAGCGCGGTGGTGCTGGCGCAAATGCCGGTGGGCCAGCCCAGCTTGCGCCTAGCTGCCGGCCTTGCGGCGCGCACCACACTGGTCGGCTTGCCGGTGATGGTGCTGCTGTTCGTGCTGTTTCCGCGCATCGGGCCGCTGTGGGGGCTGCCGGCCGACTCGATCGGCCGCACCGGCTTGTCGAATCAGATGAGTTTTGGCGCGATGTCGGAGCTGGCGAATGACGACAGCATCGCCCTGCGCTTGCGTTTCGAGGGCGCGCCGCCGCCGCCGCAGGCCCGCTACTTCCGCGGCCCGGTGTTGGCGCAGTTTGACGGCCGCAATTGGCTGCCCGCCGACCCAAGCAGTTTGGCGGGCTTGGCCGGTCATCGCCGACCCGACGCGCTGCGCCTGCGCGGAGCACCACTGCGCTATGAGCTGACGCTGGAGCCGCTGCGCATCAGCGTGGTGCCGCTGCTGGAAATGAGCCCCGAGCCGGCCGGCAGCACCCGCACCGAAGACGGCCTGACGCTCAGGCGCGGGCCCGAGTTGCAATGGATTGCGCCGCGCCCGATCACCGAGCGGCTGCGCTTCAACACGCTGGCTTACTTGAACCACCAGACCGGCCCGCTCGACTTGACGCTGGAGACCAGCTTGTCGATGCAGAGCTATCTGGAGCTGCCGCCCGGCTTCAACCCACGCACGATGGGCTGGGCCGACGCGCTGCGCCGCCAGGCCCGTTTTGCCGCCCTTGATGACGCCGGATTGGCACCCGCGCTGGCGGCCGCCGTGTTGGCCCACATCAGCACGGCGGACTTCACCTACACGCTGGCACCGGGCCGCTACGGCGAGGCCACGCCGCATTTGATCGACGAGTTCTGGTTTGACCGGCGGCTGGGCTTTTGCGAGCACTTTGCGGCCTCGTTTGTGGTCGTCATGCGGGCGATGGGCGTGCCGGCCCGCATCGTCACCGGCTTTCAGGGCATGGACGCCGAGCCGCAGGACGGCTATTGGCTGGTGCGCAACAGCAACGCCCATGCCTGGGCCGAATATTGGGTGGCCGGCCAGGGCTGGCTGCGCGCCGACCCGACCGCCGCCGTGGCCCCCGAGCGCGTCATGCGCGGCCAGGCCTTGCGGCCAGAGCCGGGCGCGCTGGCCGGTGCCTTGCAGCGCCTCGGGCCCACGCTGTGGCCCAACCTGCGGCTGGGCTGGGAGGCACTGAACAACCGCTGGCAGCAGCAGGTCTTGAACTACTCGCGCCAGAACCAGTTCGACTTATTGAAAAGCTTGGGCTTTGCACAGCCCGATTGGCTGGCGCTGGGCCAAGTGACGGCCGGCCTGATCGCCCTGCTGGCTGCTGTGGGCGGCGGCTGGACGCTTTGGACAGCGCGCCCGCACGATGCGTGGTCGCGCCAGCGCGCCGGGATTTTGCGCGCGCTGCACAAGCAAGGCGTGGCGGCGGCCGCCCACCAAAGCCCGGCCCAATGGGCGGCATTGTTGAACCAACGCCACGGCACAGCGGCCGCGCCCGCTGTCGCCCTGCTGCTGGCGCTGGAGCGTGCCCGTTATGCCCCGAGCGCAGGCCCGTCTACCGCGAACGCGTGGCTGGAACGGCGGCGCTGGTGGCTGGCCTTCCGTGCCGCAAGCCGTATGCTGCACAAGCAAACGCGTTAAGACTCCGTTAACGAACCGTCAACTTGCAGCCCTGCTGCAGCACCAGGCCGATGTCGAAATTTCTGAATTCTTTTTGCCTGTGCAGCGCCCTGCTCGCAGCAGGCTTTGTGAACCACGCCGAGGCGGCGGATCACAAACAACACAAGGCCAAGGCTAAAACAGCCGCCACAACACGCGACAAAGCCCCGCAAGCCTTTGGTGAACGCCCTGAGCTGATGCGGTTTGGCGCTGAGCTGGCCACCGAACAAGGCTGGGACGTGGTGCAGTTGCAAGCGCAACTGGCGCAGGCCAAAAGCCATCCGGCGGTGCAGCGCCTGATCATGCCCGGCCCGCCCGGCAGCGCCAAGGATTGGGCGGCTTACCGCGCCCGCTTTGTCGAGCCGCGCCGCTTGCAGGCCGGGCTGCAGTTCTGGGATCAAAACGAGGCGGCGCTGGCCAGGGCCGAGACCCGCTTTGGCGTGCCGGCCGAGCTGATCGTCGGCCTGATCGGCGTGGAAAGTTATTACGGCCGCATCACCGGCGGCTTCCGCATCATCGATGCGCTGGCCACGCTGGCCTTCGACTTCCCGAGTGGGCGCAGTGACCGCAGCGCGTTTTTCCGTGCCGAGTTGGTCGAGTTCTTGAAGCTCAGCCACCGCGAGGGCCTGGACCCGCTGAGCGTGAAAGGCTCGTACGCTGGTGCCATGGGCTGGCCGCAATTCATGCCCAGCAGTTGGAACCGTGATGCGATCGATTTTGATGGCGACGGCCATGTCGACCTGATCAACAGCCCGGCCGATGCGATCGGCAGCATCGCCAACTATCTGGTTCAACATGGCTGGAAGGCCGGCATGCCGACGCATTACAGCGTCGCCCTGCCGGTCGAGACCAGCGCCCGCGCCCGCTTGCTGGCACCGGACATCCTGCCCAGCTTCAGCGCCGCGCAGTTGCTGGAAGCTGGTGCCCGGCCGTCGGACGCGGCGCTGGAACATGCCGGGCCGATGGCGGTGATCGAGCTGCAAAACGGCAGCGCCGCGCCGATCTATTGGCTGGGCAGCGAGAACTTCTATGCCCTGACCCGCTACAACTGGTCGAGCTATTACGCGATGGCCGTGATCGACATGGGCCATACGCTGGCCACCCTGAGGCGGGCCACGAGCAAGGATTGAACCTAGATTCAGCAGTTGACCGCTTCCCGCCGCCTCGGCGGCCGCATGTCTATTGAGATTGCTCTGCCCGCACGCCATCACCATTTGAGTGAGAGCGCAACGCAGCCGATTGCCGAATCTAGGTTGAACGACAGCGGCCGGCTTATGGTCGCCGCCGTTCAATTCTTCAGCTCTTCAGCCGTTCAACACCGGCGCGCCCAGCGCACCGGCGGTCGCCCGGCGCAGCGCCAGGAGCAGCGCTTGCAGGCGCTCGCGCTGGGCGGGGTTGAGGCCGCGTTGGCGCATCAAGGCCAGCAATTTGTCGGCGGCCGGTGTCGGGGCCGTGCGTTGGCCACCTTCCAGCGCGTCCTTCAAAGCGCGCAATTTGAGTTGATGGCGAGCGGCCTGCCATGCCGGCGTGGCCGGCAGGTCGAGCGCCACTTCAAGTTGCAGCAAGACGTCGTCGAAGGCTGGGGCGGACAACGGCCCTTCGCTCTCGACACGGCTCCAGCGCTGCTCCAGCGCCTGTTCCCAGACGGCAGGCAGGGCCGGCACAGTGGCCCAGCGCGTGACCAAGTCAGTGTCGGGTTCAGCGCCGTCTGAGCCGACGTCTGCGCCATCATCAGCGCCCACTACGGCAACCGCAGCCGCTTGCTCGCGCTGTTCACACAGCGACACCTTGAGCGCCAAGCGATCACATTGCTGCAGCCAGCGCTGTTGGGCGCTGTGCGCCAGCAGCATGACGGTGCCGGCCCGGGCGGCGCGGTAACGGGCGTCCAGCGCCGACACCGCAGCGCGCGGCACTTCCTCGGCGGCACGCCAGGCCCGGTCCACCTCGCCCAGCGTGCGCTGCAATTCGGCCTCCGGTGCGTCATCGGCCAGGGCGATCAAACGCTCCAGCAACAACTCGCGCGCTTGCAGACTGGCATTGGCTTGCGCATCGCGAGCACTGAAGACCGCGTCGCGGCGCTGGAAAGCGGCGTCGGTGGCGGCCTTGAAACGGGTCCACAGCGCGGCTTCTGCGGGGCGTGACAGCGGCAACGAGCGAGCATGCTCCTGCCATTCGGTCTGCAACTCACGCAGCCGCAGCATCGCGTCACGCGCCGACCCGCCCGCACCCTGCTCTTCCGCGCAGGCCTCGGCCCGCAGGATGAACTGCTCGCGCTCGGCCTCGGCCACCCGGCGGGCGGCTTGCAGCGGCGCTTCCAGGCGCTCCAGGCTGGCACGCAGCCGGGTTTGCAGCGCACTGCGCGCAGCGGCCGGCACGGTGTGCTCGATCGGCCCCAGCGGCCGCCAGGCCAGCTGGAACGCGGACAAGGCACGCATCTGCTCTTTCCAGTGCTGAGCCAGGCCTGCCGCCGTCAAGCCGCCATCGGTTTCTGCGAACGCGACAGGAACGGCGTCCAGCGCCGTCAACAGCAGCTCACGCGCCGCCAGGTTGTCCTCGCGCTGAGCTTTTTGCTCCACTTGCTGCGCCGCCAGCGGTCGATAAGCGACCTGCAAGGCCGCATCAAAGCGTGGCCAAAGTGCCTGCGCCGCTTGCGCGCCCTGCCGTTCCAGCTCCTTCCAGCGCTGGCGAAGTTGCTGGATCGCCTCGCGATGCTGATGCAGGTTCAGCTTGATGGCCGGTCTGCTGGGTTCAGCGGGTTCAATGGGAGCTGCGGCTTCAGCGGCTTCACCCAGCTCGGCAGGTTCAGCCGTTTCAGCCGTTTCAGCAACCTCGGCAAGTTCAGCCACTTCGGCCATCTGCGCCACCGGCTCGGCCGCAGGCGGCGCGTTCTCGGGCGCGGCGGCCAGCGTCAAGCGGGCTAGGGCCAGCGCTTCGTCGAGCAAGCCGTCGAGCGCCAAGCCGTCACCCCATTGCTCCCAGCCGCGCAGGCGCTGGCGCTCGGCCTGCAGTTGCTGCAAGCGCTCGCGCAGCGGCTCGGCCAAGGTGGCACCCGCCAGTTGCTTCAAGGCCTCATCCACCGGCAGCAAATGCCGCTGCATCTCGCTCAACTGCCCCTCCGCCAGCGCAGCCTCGGCCGGGGCCATCAGCAGCTCCAGCGCGGCTTGCTGTGCGGCGCTGGCGGCGGGAGCGTCAACCAGCACCGGGCCTGCGCTTTGATAGGCAGGCGAGCGCGTACGGGGTAGCGGATGGGATAGCGCCTGGGATGACGCTTCGGGCAGCGCCTCGGCCAGCGCCGCCGTCGCCGCCTCGTTGCCCGGCAGCTGAGCCTTGTATGACGATTTTTGCAGCGATTTCTGCAATTGGACCCAGCGCTGCGTCAGCACAGCCGACAGCTCGGCATCGGCAAGCGGCGGCAGCGCGGCCCAAGTGGCGGCAGGGTCAGCGGTCTTTGTGCTGACCGTGCGCTCTGTGGTTTCTGTGTTGTCTGTGCTGTCTGTGTTGTCCGTACGGTCAGTCGGCGCTGCGTCGTCAGCAGACGCTGTGCTCACCGCCGCCGTGTGCGCCAAGCACAACAAGCGCGCCTGCACCGCAGCCGCCACTTGCAAAGCCGCCACGACCTGGCCGTACAAGGCGGCGCTGCTTGGCACATCCGGGCAGTCGTCTTGCAGCGTTTGCAGTGCTTGCTGGCAAGCCGCTACCGCTGCAGCATCACCGTCCGCTGTGGCCAGCGCCAAGGCCGAGCGTTGCTCGGCCAGCACGCGCGGTGCGCTGCTCGCCCAGCGCTGCAGACTTTGCTCCAACTCGCTGCGCTGGCGCAGCGCCAGGCTCAGGCTACGGCTGAGTTCGGCAAAGCGGCCGGCCTGCTCAGGGGCCAGCAAGGCGGCGTCGAGTGCCTGCCAATCGCGGTCCAGGCTGGCCAAACGGTTGGCGGGAATCAGCGCCTCGGCGGCCAGCGCCTGCGCGGCTTCGATCAAAGCCTGCGCACGGGCACGGGTCTGGCGCTGTGTGACGGCAGCGTCCAAACGCCGCTTGGCCACTTGGTGAACGCGTCGGTCGTGGCTGCGGAACTCGCGCTCCACCTGCTTCAAGGAATCTTCACTGCGCAAATGTTCCAGCGCCGACAGCTTCAACTCCAGCACTGGCGCGTTCAGCACCACATGCAGCAAGGCGGCTTCGTTGCCCAGCGCAGCCTGCCAGCGCGGTGCCCAGATGGCGCGGTCCGCTTCAATTTGGCGGTTCTTCAGCTCGGCCTTGTTGAGGGCAGCAGGCGTCGCGACCTTGACGGCCGGAGCCGTGGCTGCTGAGGCTTTGGCAGCAGCTTTGGCAACAGGTTTGGCCGTCGGTTTGTTGACAGATTTTGCAGCAGTCAGGCCGCCCAATTTTTTGAAAAGCCAGCTCAGCATGGGATCGCGGTCAAGACCGTCGGTAATAAAAGGTTGGAAGGAACCGTTCGCTTCAAGCGCGCACTTCAAAACGGCCGGTAACGCGGCTCGCAGTGTAAGCGGGTCGCACTGCAGGGCCGCTGCTCAGAAAGGCAGCTCGCCGTCGGGCCATGGCCCCATCAGCTGAGCCACTGCGGCGGGCCGTCGATGCCAGTAGCGCAAGCCCTGCTGACGCTGGCATTGCCAAGCGCCGTCCAGGCTGCGCCATTGCCAAGCCCCGCAGTCGGGCGAGGCCAGGGTCAGAATGCCCAACGCTTGATAGCGCGCCAGCACAGCGGGTGCCGGGTGACCGAAGCGATTGCGATAACCGGCTTGCACCAGCGCCACCTGCGGGCCCACTGCAGCCAGAAACGAGTCGGTCGAGGAGGTTTTGCTGCCGTGGTGCGGCACCAGCAACACATCGGCACGCAAGGCAGCCGCCGGCAAGCGCTGCAGCAGGGCCAGTTCCTGCGCGGCTTCGATGTCGCCGGTCAACAAGGCGACTCGCCCGGGGTGGCTGCCGCCGGCATTGGCACCCACGCCCACGCCCACGCCCGCCCCGCCGCTGACGCGCAATACGCACGACATCGCATTGCTTTTGCCAGCCTGAGGGTAGGCATCGGCCTGGGGATGCAGCAGCTCGAAATGCACACCGTCCCAATCCCATTGCTGGCCGGCCAGGCAAGGTCGCTGCTGTTGTGGCTGTTGTTGTTCAGCGCCGCCAGCCAGCAAGGCGTGGCCGCTCTCCAGCGAGCTGTGCAACACCGCCACCGGCAGCGCACCCAGCAGCGAGGCGGCCCCGCCGACGTGGTCGCTGTCGCGGTGGCTGAGCATCAGCACATCGAGCTGCGTCACGCCGAGCGCGCGCAGCAGCGGCAGCAACACGCGCTGACCGGCGTCGATGCCCGGCGCGTATTGCGGGCCGGCGTCGTACAGCAGGTTGTGCCGCGCGGTACGCACCAGCACGGCCGTGCCCTGCCCGATGTCGGCGGCCAGCAGTTCGAACTGCCCGGCAACTGGCCGCAGCGGGGCCGGCCACAGCAAGGGCAGCAAAAAAGCCGGGCCGAGCGCCCGCAGTGCCCAAGGCAAAGGCATAACCAGCAGCGCGCCGCCGAGCAGGCCGGCCACTTGCGCCCACCACTGGGCCACCGGCAAGATCCACACGCCGCCGGGCCAGGACGCCAGCCAGTGCAAATAGGCCATCAGCAGCTGCACAACCCACTCAGCCAGCCACCACAGACCCGGCACCAAGGCGCCCGCCAGCGCCAGCGGGGTGATGACAAAACTGACCAGCGGAATAGCCACCAGATTGGCCAGCAAGCCGAGCGCCGATAGTTGCTGAAAAAACAGCAAGCTCAGCGGTGCCAGCCCCAGCGTGGCCACCCACTGGCTTTGCCACATGGCCCGCCCCTGCGCCCGCCACCCGCTGGCTTGAGAAGGTGGTTGCTCGCCGCCGCTGGCCATCAGCAAACCGACGGCGGCAAACGACAACCAGAACCCTGCTTGACTGATTGCAAACGGGTCGATCACCGTCACGATCACCGCGGCGGCCAGCAGACACAGCGGCCAAGGCCAGCGCAGGCCCAGACCGCGCAAGCCCGCCACGCTGGCCAGCATCCAGACGGTGCGCTGCGCCGGCACGCCCCAGCCGGAGAACAGCGCGTAAGCCAGCGCCGCCCCCACACCCGCCCAGCGGGCCGCCGTGGGGGCCGGCAGCGCGCCGCAAAGCCGGGCACTGCGCCGCCACAAGCAGCCCAGCAGCGCTTGTGCGCCCCAGGCAAACATGGTGACGTGCAAGCCGCTCACGCTGAGCAAATGCGCCACGCCGGTGTCGCGGAACAGCGCCCAGTCGGCCCGCGCAATCGCCGCTTGATCGCCCAGGCTCAGCGCCGCCAGCACACCGGCGTGGCTGGCATCCAGCACCTGGCGCTGCAAGGCCTCGCGCAAGCGCTGCCGCCAGGCATCGAGCGACCACCACGGCGCGGGCGACAGCCGCTGCGGCTGACTGCTAAGCCCACCGGCAGCAGCCGCCCGTACGACACCGGTGGCACGCAGGTCTTGCTCAAGCAACCACAGCTCGTAGTCAAAGGCGTACGGGTTCATCAAGCCTTGCGGGCGCTTCAGTCGCACCACGAATTGCCAGCGCTCGCCCGCGCCCAAGCTCGGCGCGGCCTCACCGGCCTCGGCAAACCAGGACAGCAACAAGCGCGGCGGCAATACCAGCGGCGGGTCTTGCACGGCCGGGCCGGCGTGGGCCCCGTCCACCTCGAACTCGAAGCGCCAACCGGGCGCACCGGCCAAGCCCGCCGTAGCGCTGGGCAGCGAGGCCACTTGACCGCTGACCCGCACGTCGCGCCCTTCCCAGGCCTCGGGCAGCGCGAGCGCCAAGCGTGCGTCGGCCCGCCAAGCGCCTTGCAGAAAAGCCAGCAACAGCGCAGCCACGCTGAGGCACAGGGTGGCGAAAAGGGGGGAGCAAAGGGTGACTCGGCCATTAGCCGCGCGCCGCAAACACCACAGCGCGCTGGCAGCAGCCACCAGCAGGGAGCCGGCCAGCGCCGCAAATTCGAACGGCTGAGGCAGGCGCGGGCATTGCTGCAACAGGCCTAAGCCAGCCAACCAGGCCAGCGCCGGCAGGGCCCAATGATGGGCTTGGGATTTGATTGCCAAGGTTCACCCCCTGCGCGGCAGCCGGCAAACCGCTCAGTGTAGGATTCGCGCCACCTAATCGTACCCATACAAACACATCATGAGCAGCACTTCGGTTTACACAAAAATTCAATCCCTGGGCTTGGAACTGCCGCCGTTGGCCATACCGGCCGCTGCTTATGTGCCCTTCGTGCGCAGCGGCAATTTGATCTTCATCTCCGGCCACATCGCCAAACGGGACGGCAAGGTCTGGGTCGGCCAATTAGGTCGTGACACCGACACCGCCACCGGCAAGGCCGCCGCACGCGCGATTGCCGTGGACCTGCTGGGCACGCTGCACGCAGCGGTGGGCGACTTGAACAAGGTCACGCGCATCGTCAAGCTGATGAGCTTGGTCAACAGCACGCCGGACTTCACCGAGCAGCACCTGGTCACCAACGGTTGCTCGGAGCTGCTGGCCGAGGTGTTTGGCGACAAGGGCGCGCATGCCCGCAGCGCTTTTGGTGTCGCGCAGATCCCGATGGGCGCTTGCGTTGAGATCGAGATGATTGTTGAAGTGGCAGCCGACTGATGTTCCTCAAGGCCTCCAAACTCCCCGGCCAGGCGCTGGCCGGGGTAGCCCTGGGCAGCTTGGCCGCCGTGGCG
>CANFYD010000089.1 GCA_947450745.1 Burkholderiales bacterium | reverse complement strand
GCTGACGCCGCACATCTACAGCGGGCAGGTCAAGAAACGGCTGGAGAAACGCTTCAAGGACCCGGCCGACGGATTGAAGCTGGTGATCGTGCGCGACATGTGGCTGACCGGCTTTGACGCGCCCTGTGTGCACACGACGTATGTGGACAAGCCGATGAAGGGCCACAGCCTGATGCAGGCCATCGCGCGGGTGAACCGGGTCTTCAAGGACAAGCAGGGCGGCCTGGTGGTGGACTACATCGGCATCGGCAGTGAGCTGAAGGCGGCGATGAAGGAATATTCGGCGGCGCAGGGCCGGGGTCGGCCAACGGTGGATGCGCATGAGGCCTACAGCGTGCTGGCCGAGAAGCTCGACGTCCTTCGGGCCCTGTTACATGGCTATGACTACAGCGGCTTCTTGACCGGTGGGCACAAGGCCTTGGCCGGCGCGGCCAACCATGTGCTGGGCCTGAAGACCGAAAGCGACCGGGACGGCAAGCGGCGCTTTGCCGACGCGGCGCTGGCGATGAGCAAGGCCTTCAGCCTGTGCTGCACGCTGGACGAAGCCAAGGCCGTGCGCGAGGAAGTGGCCTTCATGCAAGCGGTGAAGGTGATTCTGACCAAACGCGAGATCTCGCAACAGAAGAAGACCGACGAGCAGCGCGAGCTGGCGATCCGGCAAATCATCAACCAAGCGGTGGTGTCGGACAGCGTGGTCGATATCTTTGCTGCGGTCGGCTTGGACAAGCCCAATATCGGCCTGCTCGACGATGAGTTCTTGGCGCAAGTGAAAAACCTGCCGGAGCGCAATCTGGCGGTGGAACTGCTGGAGCGGCTGCTGGAGGGCGAGATCAAGGCGAAGTTCTCTACCAACATCGTGCAGCAGAAGAAATTCTCGGACCTGCTCAGCCAAGTGATCAGCCGCTACCAAAACCGCTCGATCGAGACGGCGCAGGTGATGGAAGAGCTGATTGCGATGGCCAAGAAGTTCCGCGAAGCGGCGGGCCGTGGCGAACTGCTCGGCCTGAGCGATGACGAAGTGCGCTTCTACGACGCCTTGGCCAACAACGAGTCGGCCGTGCGGGAGCTGAGCGACGAGATCCTCAAGAAAATCGCCCACGAGCTGACCGAGAACCTGCGCAAGAACCTGAGCGTGGACTGGTCAGAGCGGGAAAGCGTGCGCCTGAGGGTCAAGCGGATCTTGCGCAAGTACAAATACCCGCCGGACCTGCAGGATGCAGTGGTGGAGCTGGTGTTGCAGCAGGCGCAGGCGCTGGGGGAGAGCTGGACGAGCTACTGACCGGAGTTCAAATCCTGCATCAATCCAGGTTCAAATATCCCAGTTCTGGGTGTTTCCTGTTCCCCGGTTTGTGCTGCACTGCAATGCCCCAGCTGACCCGTCCGGGCATGAAAAAAGCCCCTAAGTCGTTGATTGCTATGGGGCTTGATTGCTTGTGAATCCTTGTGATTCACTGATTTGGAGCGGGTAGAGGGAATCGAACCCTCGTGGCTTGCTTGGGAAGCAAGAACTCTACCATTGAGCTATACCCGCGAAGCGTCACATTATAGCGGCGCAAATGCGAGTGACTGAGTCTGCGCTGTTGCCAATGCAGTTGCCAAGGCGACTGCCAATGATTCGGCCTGCGGGCCGAAGGCGTAGGCGTCCATGCCGAGTGAGCCGTAGGTGAGGCTGGAGTGGATACGCTGTGGCGCGTGGGCGCGGCCGCCGGCACCGGCCGCGACGAACCAGGGCAGCAGGTGCTCATCGGTCGGGTGCATGGCAACGCCGTGGAGTGCTTGGCGGCGGTAGGCCAGCAGGGCGTCCCAGTCGCGCGCGGCGCTGCGCTCGACCATCCAGTGGCGAAAGGCCTGGCTGGCCGGGATTTCGGCGGCATCCACCGCTGCCATGCGGCCGGTGCCAAACACCAGGCCGAGGTTGTGGGTGATGCTGCCGCTGCCGATGATCAACACGCCGCCTTCGGCCAGCGGGGCCAACATTTCCCCCAGGGCGAATTGCTCGGCCGGACTTTGCTCGGGCACAAAGGCCAGCGGCAGCACCGGCACATCGGCGTCCGGGTAGATGAAGCGCAACGGCGTCCAGGCCCCATGATCCAGCCCGCCCCGGTCAAGGCTTTGCAAGCTGATGCCAGCCGATTTGGCCAGCGCCTGCACTTCATCGGCCAAGGCCGGTGCACCGGCGGCGTCGTAGCGCAGGGTGCGCAGTTGGGGGTCAAAGCCGCCGAAGTCGTAAATGGCCTGGTGCTGCGCGCCGGTCAGCAGCACCGGTTGGCGTGCCGCCGTGTGGGCGGAAATCATCAGCACCGCGCGCGGCCGGCCAAACTGCACATCGATCTGCCGGCCCAGCGTTTGCATGAAGGCACCGGCCTCGCGCGGCTCCAGCGCCGTCATCGGCGAACCGTGGGAAATGAACAGCGGCGGGAAGGGGGTGTGGGTGTTTTTCATGGTGAATGAATTGGACGCCGGACGCGCTGCCTTGCCGTAGCGCCGGCTTGCATGCGGCGTTCAAGTCTTTTGCATAGCCTGCCTGGCGATACGGATTTGTTCACCGAAGCCTCCAGTCGAGGGCGATGCAGCGGAATGACGCGCCACCAAAGTCCAGCGTTGATGGCGTCTTCAACGGGCTGGCTTCAATTGAGCCAAATCCTGCGAGCTCGTCGTGGTGCGCGTGATGAAAGCCTGTCAACTCCCTTTGGAATCCCAATCCGCCTTCACTTCAAGGATGCGGGGCAAAACTGCGTCAAAGGCTTGCACCATTGCGGGTTCAAAATGGTTGCCTGAACTTTCCTGCATGGTGGCAAGGACCTGGTCCAAGGGCCAAGCCTCTTTGTAAGGCCGCCGCATCGTGAGTGCATCAAACACATCTGCCAAGGCCACCACGCGGGCGGCCACTGGAATGTCCAGGCCAGCCAAGTTGTCCGGATAACCGCTGCCGTCCCAACGCTCATGGTGGCGCAGGGCGATCTCGGCCGCCATCTTGAATATCGGCGCGTCACTCAGGCGCAGGATGTCGTGGCCCAGTTTGCTGTGCGTCTTCATCACTGCCCACTCCTCGACATCGAATTTGCCGGGCTTTTTGAGGATGACATGCGGAATGCCGATCTTGCCGGTGTCATGCATCGGGGCGGCCAGTTCAATCAGCTCACAATGTGCCTCGTCCAAGCCATAGGCCTCGGCGATCAAGCCCGCATAGGCGGCCATGCGCCAGATGTGCACGCCGGTGTCCGTGTCATTGAAGTGACCGGTATGGCCCAGCATGTGAATGGCATCGCGATAGCTTTTATCCAGACTGCTGGCGTGCACCAGCGACAAATGAGTGTTCACGCGCGCCGCCAGTATGGACCGGGAAATCGGCTTGACGATGTAGTCCACACCACCTGCGGCAAAGCCCTTCTCTTCGTCTCCGACGTCGGCCAAGCCGGAAATGAAGATCACCGGAATGGCTGCCGTTCTGCTGTCTGCCTTGAGCTGGCGGCACACGTCAAAGCCGTTCATGTCGGGCATCTGAATATCGAGCAGGATCAGCGAGGGCAAGTGCTTCAGCGCCAAAGCAATGGCACCGGCACCGTTGCGGGCAAACAGCAAGCGGTAGTTCTCGCCCAACACGGCCTCCATGACGGCTAAGTTGCTGGGCTCATCGTCAACGATAAGAATAAGGGCGGCAGCCATCAGCTGTCTCCAAGAAGTGAATTGACGTCGTCCATCAGCGCCCCCGTGTGCACCGCACCCGCTTCGAAGTCATATGCCTCCAAAGCAGACTGAATGGAAGCCAGTCGCCTGATCGGCACCAGCGCCGCCAGCCCAAGCATCGCCTGGCGGACCTCGCTGGCGCTGCAGCTGTCCCAGGCTTGCAACAGGATGCTGAGGTGGGCCAACACTTCGACAGCATCTGCCGGCCGGATATCGGCAGGTTCTGCGGCCAACTCCTGCGGCGCGAAATGCTCAATCGTCTCCAGCACGACGTCCATTGCGGACTGCAAGCTGTCAAGGGCCCCGGCAGGCGGCTGCTCGGCGCGCAGCACCTGCTCCAGTGCATCGACCCGCGCTGCCACGTCCTCCAATGCCAAATTAGCCGCCGCCCCCTTGAACTTGTGGGCCAGAGCCTCCGCCGCAGGGCGGTCCAGCTGGCGCAATTCAGAGGCTACGTTGGCGTAGTCGCGCGCGAACTGGCGCAGGAACCGCTTGTAGTCGGCGGCTTTGCGCCAGATGGCCAAACCCTCGGCATAGGCGATGCCGGGCAGATCGCCCGGCATCGTGCTGTCCTCAGGCGCAGTCGCTGCCACGCCTACCGCCACTGCCGCAGTGGATGTCAGCGGTTGCGGAGCCTGCACCACATGGCCAGTCAGTTTGATGATCAGCGCAATGGCGGCATCTACATCAAAGGGCTTGGCCAGAAATCCGGTCATGCCGGCCTGGCTGGCCAAATCCTGCTGGTCTTGAAAGGCACCGGCCGTCAGCGCCACGATGGGCAAGTTGGACAACGCGGGCAGACGGCGGATCTGCCGCGTGGCCTCGTAGCCATTGAGCACCGGCATTTGCACATCCATCAACACGATGTCGACCGCAGCACTATGGGCTTGCAGCCAGTCCACTGCCTCCTGCCCATGCTCAGCCAAAGTCACCTGCGCGCCTTCGCCCTCAAAAATGCGCTGGGCCACTTCTCGGTTGATTTCACTGTCATCCGCCACCAAGATGCGCAGCCCCGCCAGCCGCAGGCCGTTGCGCACCGTGCCCTGCATTTCACCCCCGCGGCGTACCCGCATGGCTCGCGCCACCGCGTTGTACAGCGTGGACGTTGTCACGGGCTTGTGCAAGACCGCATCGGCCAGTGCCGCTTGCGGATGGTTGAGCAGCTCATGGCTCGAAAAAGCAGTCACCAGGATGACGATCGGAGCTGTCAGGTTGTTCAGGGTGGCGCGCACTGCCTGGGCCGTTTGCAGCCCGTCTTTGCCGGGCATCTTGTAGTCCAGCAGCAAGATCTGCTCGGGTCGGTTCGCCTCCCCGCGTGAGGCCAGATGCGTCAGCACGTCGTCGCCGGACGGAAGTGCGGTGGCTGCCCATCCCAGTTCTTTTGCAATGCTGCGCAAGGCTTCCCGGGCAATGGCGTTGTCGTCGGCAATCAGCACCGACAGTTTGCTCATCTCGGGCGCGGACACCCACGCATCCAGGGCGCGCGTAAAGCGCAGCTCAAACCAGAACTCGCTGCCGCTGCCGAGCACGCTGCTCACCTGCAGCTCACCGCCCATGGCAGCCACCAGGCGGCGGCTGATGGTCAGCCCCAGGCCGGTGCCACCGTACTTGCGACTGGTCGACCCATCGGCCTGGGAAAATTCCGCAAAGATTTCCCGCTGCTTGTCCTGCGCAATGCCAATCCCGGAGTCGCGCACGCTGAAACGCAAGCCCAGAGTTTCACCCTCTTCAAACACCTTGCTGATGCTCAGGGCCACATGGCCGCGCTCGGTGAACTTGATGGCGTTGGCCGTCAGGTTGATCAACACCTGCTCCAGCCTGAGCGAGTCGCCAATCAGTTGGCTTGCGCCGTTAGGCGTGGGCGTAATGATCAGCTCCAGGTCTTTCTCCTGCGCGTTGGCGGACATGATGGTCGCCAAGTTGTCCAGCACGTCACCCAGCCGGAATGGCGTGGACTGGATGTCGAGCTTGCCGGATTCTATTTTTGAAAAGTCCAACACGTCGTTGAGAATGCCCAGCAGCGACGTGCTGGCCATGCGCATTTTCACCACCATGTCGTGCGCTTCGCCCGGCAAGTCGGCCTTCTCCAGCAGATACGACAGACCCAGAATCGCATTCATCGGCGTGCGGATTTCATGGCTCATATTGGCGATGAAGGCACTCTTGGCGATGGTGGCTGATTCGGCCAAGCTCAACGCACTGTGGAGCCGCTGCTCGGCCTGCTTGTGCGCCGTGATGTCGGTATAGGTCAGCAGGGTCCAGCCGTTGAGCAACGGTTGGCCACGGATTTCCAGGTGGAGCCCATGGCTCAGTTGCTTCTCGAACCGAATGGTCTGGCGGGTTGTCATGAAATGGATGTAGCGCTGCTGCACAACCTCCAGCGTTTCATCCGGATATTCGCCGCGCTCAAAGTTGAATTCGATGCAATCCTCAATGCGCAGCTTCTCCTTCAAAAGCAGCGCGTCGGGATAATCCAGCAGGGTGCCAAATAACTTGTTGCGCAAAGCGAGTTTTCGGTCGATGTCCAAGGCCACCACGCCAAAAGGCAGCGTTTCCAGCACTTCATGGAGAAAGCTGTTGAGTTCCATGAGCTTTTCTGAGCGCTGCGCCACCTGGGCTTCCAAGTCCAGGGTGAGCAGGTGCAGCTCGCCCTGGGACTGCAACAGCGCATTGCGTTCACTCTGCAGCTGTGTTTGGTGGTTGGTCACACTGTCGCTCAAGCGGTTGAAGCTGGTCAGCAGGCCGCGCACCTCGTGGTCACCGGTCTCGTCCACATGCTGAAGGGGCTGCCGCCCGCTCGACATGGCATCCATCTTTTGCGCCGCTTGCTGCAACGGACGCAACATTCGCCGCGCCAGAAAAAAGGCCGCCAGCATGACCAGCAGCGAAGCGGCCAGTGCGCTGGTCTTGAGTTCACTGACAGTGCTGCGCACGGGCGCGTAGGCACGGTCGGTGGGCAAGCCCAAGGCCAAGACCCAGCCGGCTGTGGCCACCGGTGCGCTGGCGTACAGCTTTTCTACACCAGCCACATTCGTTCCTACAAAGGCCTTGTCGCTGCCCGTTATCAGCCGCTGGACCAAGGGGTTGTCTGGCAATTGCGACATGACGCGGCGGCTGTCGGTGGATGCAATCAGCACGCGGTCGCTGGCCCTGACCAGATAGAAATCGTTGCCGCCCATGTATTGAGGGCTCGTCAGATGGCCCAAAAAGTTGGTCGAGTGCATGTCTAAATTGCCACATAGCGCACCAGTCAGCTGTTGGTCTGCCCCGGTGATCGGCACGCAAATGCTGATTTGCAAGATCTTCAAAAATTGCCCCAGAAAGGGCTGACTGATCGACGGCTTGCCGGTGGCGTAAAGGCGCTGTAGGTATTCACGCTCACCCAGGTGACTGCCCGCATGCCCATGTATCTCCGGATAGCCACCCAAGACCGTTCCTGACGCGTCGTAAACGACGGTTCCGCCAGAAAATATGGCCTTCACCGCCAAGCGTCGGGCCAGGTAATTGGCCACATAGTTGGGCACGGACAGATGTGCTGCGTCGAGCCCAGACGCGATCGCCTCCAACATGGCCAGGCGATCTTTGATTTTTTCATTCAGATCATCGGCCTGCAGTTGCGCGGCAGCTACCTGCCGGTCGCCCACAAAAATGCGCTGCCTCTCCCGCATGGCATCTGAGGTGAAGACGACAACCCCCCAGATGACCAACAGGGGCAACAGCAGCGTCAACATGAGTTTGGCCAGAAAGGACTGACCGAGGGGGCGCACAGGATCGAGCAGTCTGGCGAGGGCGCTCATGCGTACCGCCTGTCCGGGGCCGCACAAAACAGGGGAAAGGTTTCGACGCCTGGACGCAAAAGTGATGCTTTTGGCAAAAACGCACATTTTAAAGCATCGGCTGATGTTCTCAACTCCCATTCCCCCTGTTTTTTCAACTGATTTCTGTTGAAATTTTTCAAATTGATTATTTGCGCGAATTTTGTTTGCTTCACGAATAATCGGCAAGGTTGAAAGTGCAGGGTTGTGCGCTGTGCGTACGGTTTGTGCAGGCGCATCGCTGTTGATCGGCAAAGCTGAAAGTGCAGGGCGATTGCGCGGGGAAAAGCTCAAGTTCACACCACCGGCGGCTATGTGGACCGAGCGCCATTTCAAATGGCGATTTGATTGGGGCAGATTCAACCCGGTTGGTTCAGCACGATTGACGCCGAAGCCTAATCACCGGTGGAGCTCCGCGTTTTCCCTGGGTCGTTACAGTGCAGGCCATGAGTACACCGGCAGCGCCTTCATCCCAACACCCCGCCCAATCCGCCCACAGCGGGTTCACCCCGCCCAGCATCGCCCGCTTGGCGTGGCGACAGCTCTGGCGCGATTGGCGGGCGGGTGAGTTGCGGCTGCTGATGCTGGCGGTTGGCTTGGCGGTGGCGGCACTGTGCGCGGTGAGCTTTTTGTCGGACCGGCTCGACCAGGGTTTGCGCCAGGACGCCGCGAAATTGATGGGCGGCGACGCCGTGCTGATCAGCGACCAGCCCACGCCGGCACCGCTGCAGGCGCTGGCCGACGAGCTGGGCCTGGCGCAGGTGCGCAGCGTCAACTTCCCCAGCATGGCGCGTGCCGATGAGGCACAGGGCGGGGCGAATCGGCTGGTGGCGGTCAAGGCGGTGGGTGCTGCTTATCCCTTGCGCGGGCGGCTGCTGTTGACGGATGGCCGCTCCGTCACGGCACCCGCGCCGGGCGAGGTGTGGGTGGACGCGGCGGTGCTGGATTCGCTGGCTTTGAAGGTGGGCGACCCCGTGTTGCTGGGTGAATCCCGGCTGCGCGTGGCCGGCGTGATTGCCACCGAGCCCGACCGGGGCGCCGGTTTCATGAACTTTGCGCCGCGCCTGATGTTGGCCGAGGCCGACCTGGCCGCCACCGGTTTAGTGCAGCCGGCCAGCCGCGTCACTTACCGCTTGGCGCTGGCAGCGGCCCCCGGTGGGCAGCAAGCGGTGACGCAGTTTCTGGTGCGTGCGGCGGTCTTGATCGACAAGTCCACTTGGCGCGGCGTGCGCTTGGATTCCTTGGAGAGCGGCCGGCCCGAAATGCGTCAGACGCTGGACCGGGCGACCAAGTTCTTGAAGCTGGTGGCGATGTTGTCGTCGCTGCTGGCGGCGGTGGCGGTGGCGCTGGCGGCGCGCGACTTTGCGGCCCGGCATCTGGATGATTGCGCCATGTTGCGGGTGCTGGGCCAGCCGCAGCGCCGCATCGCCTGGGCTTACGGCCTGGAGTTTGGTGCGGCCGGGCTGGTGGCCAGCGTGTTGGGCGTGCTGGTCGGGTTGGGCCTGCATTACGTGTTCGTCGGCTTGTTGGCAGGGCTGCTGAACGTCAGCCTGCCCAGCCCGAGCTTGTGGCCGGCGTTGCTGGGCCTGGGCCTGGGCCTGAGCTTGTTGCTCGGCTTTGGCTTGCCGCCGGTGTTGCAGTTGGCGGCCGTGCCGGCACTGCGGGTGATCCGGCGTGACCTGGGCGGCCTGAAAGCGGGCTCGGCGCTGGTGCTGGCGGCCGGCGTGCTGGGTTTTGCCGGCATCTTGATGGCGCTGGCCGGTGATGTGACCTTGGGCCTGATCGCCGCCGGTGGCTTTGCCGTGGCCTTGGGGCTGTTCGCGCTGTTGTCCTGGGCGGCGGTGCTGCTGCTGCGCCGCTTGGTGCCGCTGACGGTCAACGGCAACCGGGCTCCGCGCTGGCTCTTGTTGGCGACGCGTCAAGTGGCGTCGCGGCCCGGCTTTGCGGTGGTGCAGGTGTCGGCGCTCGCGGTGGGCTTGCTGGCGCTGGCGCTGCTGGTCTTGCTGCGCACCGATCTGATCGACAGCTGGCGCCAGGCCACGCCGGCCAATGCCCCCGATCGCTTCGTGATCAACATCCAGCCCGATCAGGGCGAGGCCTTCCGCGCCCGCATGGCCAACGCCGGTGTGGGGTCCTACGACTGGTTCCCGATGATTCGCGGCCGCTTGCTGGCCATCAACGGCCGCGAAGCCAAGCCGGAGCTGTTCACCGATGAGCGCGCGCAGCGTCTGGTCGAGAGGGAGTTCAACCTGAGCCATTCGGCCGTGCTGCCGGAGCAGAACCAACTGGTGGGTGGTGCTTGGACGCCGGACGATCAAGAAGGCCTGAGCGTCGAAGAAGGTCTGGCCAAAACGCTGGGTCTCAAATTGGGCGACAGCCTGCGCTTCGATGTGGCCGGCATGCCGGTCGAGGCCCGCATCACCAGCTTGCGCAAGGTCGATTGGGCGTCGATGCGGGTGAACTTCTTCGTGCTGTTCCCGCGCAGCGCCATGCCCGAGCTGCCCAGCACTTATGTGGCGGCGTTCCGCGCGCCGCCCGGTGGTGGCCTCGACCATGACCTGGGCCGCGACTTCCCCAACCTGACGGTGGTCGATGTGTCCGCGCAGTTGAACCAGGTGCAGGCGGTGCTGAATCAGGTGATTCAGGCGGTGCAGTTGTTGTTCGTCTTCACGCTGGCGACCGGTTTGGTGGTGTTGCTGGCCTCGGTCAGCAGCACGCGCGACGCACGCACGCACGAGTTCGGGCTGATGCGAGCGCTGGGTGCCAGCTCAGGCCTGCTGGCGCAGGTGCAGCGGGCCGAATTGCTGGGCGTGGGCGGCCTGGCCGGCTTTTT
>CANFYD010000088.1 GCA_947450745.1 Burkholderiales bacterium | reverse complement strand
GCCAGGGACTTCCTTGTAGCCGGTGGAGATATAAAACCCGGTCAATGTCTCTGCAATACCGAGGATCAATCCGCCGACGACGGCCCCCATACCGGATGTCAAGCCGCCGATAATCGCCACCGCAAAGGCCTTCAAACCCAGTACCGCACCCATGGTGGCGCCGGTCAGCGTCAGCGGAGCGATCAAAACCCCGGCAAACGCCGCCGTCATCGACGACAAAGCGTAAGAAAAAGTTATCACTAAACCGGTATTAATGCCCATCAACTTGGCGGCGTCGCGGTCGTTGAACGTGGCGACCACGGCCTTGCCGTAGATCGAACGGCGGTTGAACAGTTCCACCGCCAGCATCATCGCCAGCGCACCGCCAACCACCAGCACTTCCATCGGCAACACATTGGCACCGAGGAACAACATCGGCGACTCAGGCAGCGGCGAGGGGAACTTCAGGTCGTCGCGGCCCCAGACGTTTTCGGCCACGTTCTTGAAGATGATGCCCAGCGCGATGGTGGACATGATCCAGCCGAACTCCGACTTCATCTTGATGGCTGGACGCACACCGATGCGTTCGACGAAGGCGCCTTGCAGCGCGCCGAACAGGCACACCAGCGGAATCATCATCCAGTAATTGACGCCCCAGCCGACCAGCGACAAACCGACCAGCGCGCCCAGCATCAAGGCATCGCCCTGGCCGAAGTTGAGGGTGTCCGAGGTGGCAAAAGTGAGCTGGTAACCAAAGGCGATCACCGCGTAAATCATGCCCAGCGCAATGCCGCTGAATACAAGTTGAGTAAAAATCTGCATGGCGGAGCCCTTTTGGTCAGCACAAACGCGAAACCGCCAAGCAAACGCTTGGCGGGGTTATTTAGAACAGGGAAGAAAAGCGGAGTTGCTTCTTACTTCTTGGCAGGCACAGCCGCCTTGACACGCACTTCCGACGCCTTCTTCTGGTCATCCGGGTAGGCATAAACGACGCGCTGGCCCTTCACTTCGCCGAACACCGGAATGTTGGCGGTGATCGCCTCATGGTCGGTCTTGGTGAACGGCTTGTTGTAAGTCGTCACCACGCCTTCAACCGGCGTCTTCAAGTCTTCCAGCGCGGCCTTGACCTTGGGGCCTTCGGTGCCACCGGCCTGCTTGAAGGCGGCAGCCAGCAAGTAGATCGAGTCATAGCCCTGAGCGGCCGACACCGGCGAATCGATGCGGGCGTTCTTCGGGTTGAAGGTCTTCAGGTAGTTGATGATGAAAGCTTGGCGCTTCGGTGTGGTCGGCTCTTGGATGAAGGTTTGCGGCATGCGCGCGCCCTCGCCGCCAGGGCCGGCGTTGTCGATGAAGTTGGCCATAGACAGTGTCCAGCTGCCGATCATCGGCACTTTCCAGCCCAGCTTGGTCATGCCGTTGGCGATTTGCGCCAGCTCAGGCCCGATGGCGTAGGTCAGGATCACTTCAGCGCCGGCCACCTTGGCCTTGAGCAACTGAGCGGTCATGTCCACATCCTTGATGTTGAACTTTTCGACCGTTACCGCTTCAATGCCCTTCAGCTTGAGCGCCTTTTCCAGGTCCTCACGGCCGAGCTGGCCGTAGTTGGTCGAGTCGGCCAGGATGGCGACCTTTTTGTAGCCGCGGCGGGTCACGGCCTCTTCCACGATCATCGGTGCCTGGATGCTGTCGTGGGCGGCGTTGCGGAAGATGTAGTTCTCGGGCTGACTGTCGAACTGGTGCGTGATCAGCGAGCCGGTGGCCACGTTGTTCATCACCGGGATCTTGGCTTCTTGGTAGAAGCGCTGCGAGGCCAGAGCCACGCCAGTGTTGATGTAACCGACGGTGGCGGCAACCTTTTCCTTGTTGATCAGTTCTTGTGCAATTTGCACGCCACGCTCATTTTTTGCTTCGTCGTCGCGTTCAACCAACAGGATTTGCCGACCCAGCACGCCGCCGGCCTTGTTGATTTCGTCGGCAGCCATGCGCACACCGTCGCGCATGCTGACGCCCATCGATGACGACCCCCCGGTGAACGGGCCGGCCACACCGATCTTGATCGGATCAGCAGCGAATGTGACAGTCATCGTTGCGGCCAGAGCCACGGCGGAGAGTGCTTTGATTGCGAAATTCATGACTTATTGCCTCAATTTGTTTAACTTATTCAAGCCGGACTTCCTGCGCTTGACCCACTGCTGTCCAGATTCGCCGTTGTTCCGCAGATGCTCACAGCGCTGCGCTACATCAGCACAGTGCCAACAATGCCAGAACTGATTTTTTCAAGTATCGGTAGGACTACGTAGAGGGGAAACACCAGCCCAGTCGCGTCAGCAACTCGTCAGCAACTCGTAACTCAAGTCTGAATCCAGCGCTTGCGCGCCTCCGGTATCAACCCGAGCCCGTGACTGCATTGACAATAGCGCGATGAAAACACCGAAGCGACTGCAATCCCTGCTGGACGAAGGACTGATCGACGCCGTCGTGCGTCAGTTGATGAGCGGCAAAGAGGCCCTGGTCTACGTCGTGCGCTGCGGTGAAGACACCCGCTGCGCCAAGGTCTACAAAGAAGCGACGCAACGCAGCTTCCGTCAAGCAGTGGACTACACCGAAAACCGCAAGGTCAAGAACACCCGCCAGGCCCGCGCCATGGCCAAGGGCAGCCGCTTTGGCCGCCAAGCCCAGGAAGACGCTTGGCAAAACGCCGAGGTCGATGCGCTCTACCGTTTGGCCGCCGCCGGCGTGCGCGTGCCCAAGCCCTACAACTTTTTTGAGGGCGTGTTGCTGATGGAGTTGGTGACCGACGAAGCCGGTGACGCCGCGCCCCGCCTCAACGACGTCAAGTTCACGCCCGAACAAGCCCATGCCCACCATGCGAGCCTGATCAAGGAAGTGGTGCGCATGCTGTGCGCCGGTGTCGTGCACGGCGACTTGTCGGAGTTCAACATCCTGTTGGCCGAGGACGGCCCGGTCATCATCGACCTGCCCCAGGCCGTCGACGCCGCTGGCAACAACCACGCACAACGCATGCTGCTGCGCGACGTGGAGAACCTGCGCAACTTCTTTGGTCAGTTCGCTCCCGACCTGCTGCGCAGCGACTTCGGCCATGAAATCTGGGCGCTCTACCAACGCGGCGCGCTCAGCACCGAAACCCAGCTGACCGGCCGCTTCGTGCACAAGGCCGGCACCGTCGACCTGCGCGGCGTGCTGCGCGAAATCGACGATGCCCGCGACGAAGACGCCGCCCGCCGGCTGCGCATGCAGCAGGGCAGCTGAGGGGCTGAGGGCATTCAGGCCGCAAGGAGCCTGAGCGGCACTGCACCGGTTGTTCCGGCATTCGTAGGGCGGGTCGCGACCCGCGTCTGGTCGACTGTGGCACCCGTGTCGCGCCACGCTGCGGGCTTGCTGCATTTGGATTCTTTGCTCCAGTGTCGCGTCAAGTGTCAGATGTCGCTCACTTGACAGTCAGTACGGCTTAACGTACGCTTTTGGCTTAGGAGTTCATCATGCAAACACTCAGCGCAAGCGAAGCCCGAGCCAACCTCTATCGACTGATGGATCAGACGGCCGAGTCACATCAGCCCATCACCATTGCAGGCAAGCGCCATGACGCAGTGCTGCTGGCAGCAGAGGACTGGCAAGCCATTCAAGAAACCCTCTTCCTGCTCTCGGTGCCCGGCATGCGCGAATCGATCAAGGAAGGAATGGCCGAACCGGTCGAAGCCTGCGCCAAGGAGCTTGACTGGTGAGCTGGGAGCTCGTCTACGCAAAGCAAGCACAAAAGGACGCAAAGAAGCTTGCTGCAAGTGGACTGAAGGCCAACGCCCAGGAGCTGCTGGCCATCATCAAACAGAATCCCTTTCAAAATCCGCCGCCTTACGAAAAGCTGGTCGGAGATCTATCAGGCGCCTACTCGCGGCGAATCAACATACAACATCGCCTCGTCTACGAAGTGCTTCAAGATCAGAAGACTGTCAAAGTTCTTCGCCTGTGGTCGCACTATGAATGAGTGAGCGCCATTCAACCTATATCCGGCAGTTGAACGCGGCTGAGTGGGCTGTGATGCGGCGCGATGGCAAGGCGCGCCGACGCAGTGGGCTGATGCCCACCAGGAGAAACAACGCAGACAGCGTGCCGTAGCGCGGCTCAATCGGCTGCGTAGCGTTCTCACCCAGATGGTGATGACGTGCGGACAGCGCAAACTCAATAGACATCAGATCTACGAGGCGGTGGGGAGCGGTCAATTGCCGGATATAGGTTCAAGTCCCTGGCGGCACCCGGCGTTCGCGGAGAAACGGCGTGCTCGCGGGAGCAGTTGTAGGGCGGGTCGTGATCCGCGTGCAACCCGACTGTGTCACTCGTGTCGCGCCAAGCCCGCTCCTGTTGGAACGTCGCTGCCCGTGCCGAAATCGCTCGCGGGTCTCGACCCGCGCTACGGAGCCGAAGAAGCACTGGACTCAAGGCTTGGCCGCTGGGCGGAAGGCGTCGCAGGGGTCGGGCCGGGGCTGGGAGGGCGTGAAGACGAAGCGGTCGAAGGCGGCGGTGGGGTCGCCGGCCTCCAGCACGCCGACCGCTTCGCTGCGCGCGCGGGTGGCGGCGCTCAGCCAGCGCGGTGCGCCCACATCGGTACGCACATGGCCGTTGCCGGCCAGCAGCAGCACACCTCGGTCCGCATGGCGCTCCACCACGCGGGCCATGAACTGATCACGGGCGACCTGGGCCAGCGCCATGCGGCGGGCGGTGGCGTTGTCGAGCACGCCGCAATGGCTGGCCTCGATGCTTTGGGCCAACGCTTGCAGCAAGGGCTCGGGCACTTGTGGGTCGAAGCCGCTGGCGGCCAGGCCGTCGCGCATGACGCTGCGCAACTCGGTGCGTGACACATTGGCGGCGCTGATCGGCAAGCGATAACGCAGCGCCAGGGCGATGTAGGGGCGATAGAACTCCCATTGCCAACCGTCCACCGCACCGCCGGCCACGGCGATCAGCTCATCGGCATCCGGCGGCGCTGTCTGCCTCAGCGCCCGGTCGATGGCCGGCTGGTACTCGCGGTCGAACTGCTCCAGCGCCAAGGTCGGCCGCGCACCGCCGGCCAACAACGCTTCGAACGCGCGCAAGCGCAGCGCATGTTGAGCCGCGTTGTCGTGCACCTCACCGAGCAGGATCAACGGCTGGCTGAAGACCAAGGGCTCGGCGGGGGCTGCCGCTGCTGCACAGCCGGCCAGGCCCGCAAAAACAGCAAGAACAACGGCTACAGGAGCGGCAAAAGCAGCGGCAACGGCCGACGGAGAAGTCTTGGATAAATGCATCGGCGGATGGTAGCCGCAGGCCTGCCACGAGACGGTTCACTGAAGCGATAGTCCTCGACAACTGTTCGACAAGCTCAGCGCGAATGGGCTCTAACCTGAACAGCAACAAGCGATCCAGAAGCTGCAAGCGTCGCGCTGAAGCGTCGAGGGAAAACGATGGCTCCAGAACACTCCCCTTGGATCAACACTGAGGCTGTGTTTTCAAACCGGGTTGAAAGTGATGCGGCGTGATTTGGGGCTGAACCCTCCTGCGGCGGCGAGCGGCACATGCAACGCCGTCACTGCAAGTTGAACCATTGCATCTGATGCCGCCGTTGACGCAATGGCTGCAACTCGATGGGCTGCTGCTCATCATGGCCGGTTGGCTGCTGATTGCGGCCGTCGGTGCGCTGGCTTTGCACCGGCTGCTGTTCGTGGCCCGCTACCTGTTCCCTGCCAGCGCGCTGCTGAGCTTGGCGCTGTGCGGCGTGGCGCTGAGCGCGGTGCTCGACACGCCGCAGGCGGCGCAACTGCCGATCGGCCTGCCCAGCCTGCCCTTTCACTTGCGGCTGGATGCCTTGTCGGCCTATTTCCTGATGGTGCTGGGGGCCGCCTCGGCCGGCATTTCGATCTTTGCGGCCGGCTACTTCCGCCGCAATGAAGGCACGGCGCCCGGCCTGCTCTGCTTCGAATACCACGTCTTTCTGGTCAGCATGGCGGGCGTGATGCTGGCCGACGATGCCTATTCCTTCATGGTGATGTGGGAAGTGATGGCGCTTTCGTCCTACTTTCTGGTGACCGCCAACCACCGCGCGCCCGAAGTACGCAGTGCCGGCTACCTCTACATCACCGTGGCTCGCATCGGGGCCATCGCCATCCTGCTGTGCTTTGGCGTGCTGCAAGCCAACACCGGCGACTACACCTTCGCCAATATGCGCGCCCAAGCGCTGACGCCGTTCTGGGCCTCGGCCGCCTTCTTGCTCGCTGTCTTCGGCTTCGGTGCCAAAGCCGGCATCCTGCCGCTGCACGTCTGGCTGCCGGAAGCGCACCCGGCCGCGCCGTCGCCGGTCTCGGCCCTGATGAGCGGCGTGATGCTGAACACCGCGATCTACGGCTTGTTGCGCGTCTCGCTGGATCTGCTGCACCTGCGGCTCTGGTGGTGGGGTGGCGTGCTGCTGGCGCTGGGCTTGGCCACCGCCTTGTTCGGCGTGGTGTTCGCGGCCGTCCAGACCGACATGAAGCGGCTGCTGGCCTATTCCTCGATCGAGAACATGGGCCTGCTCTTCGTCGGACTGGGCTTGACGCTGATTTTCTCGGCCTTCGACATGAAGCCGATGGCGGCCCTGGCCCTGACGGCGGCGCTGTATCACGTCGCCAGTCACTCCTGCTTCAAGAGCCTGCTGTTTCTTGGCACCGGCTGCGTGCTGCACGCCACCGCCGAGCGCAACCTGGGCAAGCTGGGCGGTTTGATCCGCCACATGCCGTGGGTCGCTTGGCTGACGCTGCTGGGCGTGCTGGCCAGCGCGGGCCTGCCGCCGCTGGGCGGCTTTGTCTCCGAATGGCTGCTGCTGCAAAGTTTTCTGTTCGCGCCAGGCTTGCCGCTGCCCTTGCTGACCATGCTGATCCCAGTGGTGGCGGCCTTGATCGCGCTGGTGGCAGCGCTGGCCGGCTACACCATGGTCAAGTTCTTCGGGGTGATCTTTCTGGGCCAGCCGCGCGAAGAAAAATTGGCCCTGGCTCACGACGCCGGGCATTGGGAGCGCGCCGGCATGCTGTGGCTGGCGCTGGGCTGCATGGCGCTGGGCTTGCTGCCGATCCAGTTCATCAGTCTGCTGGAGCCGATCACCCAGCAACTGGTGCAGGCCGACTTGGGCGCAGCCCTCGCCAGCCATGGTTGGTTGCTGGCACCGGTAGGCCTGGAGCAAGCCAGTTACGGCCCGGTCATTGTCCTGCTCGGCATTCTGGGCAGTTGCGCGCTGACGTTTTTGCTGGTGCGCCGGCTCTACCACGGCCGCTGGCGCCGCAGCCTGCCCTGGGCCTGCGGCTATGCCTGGGGCACGGCGCGCATGCAGGACAGCGCCGAAGGCTTCGGCCAGCCGATACGGCAGATTTTTCAGCCCTTCTTCCTGACCCAGCGCGAGTTGCCCACCCCGTTCGATGCGCAACCGCGTTATCAGGTGACGGTGGCCGACCCGTTCTGGAGCGGCCTCTATCTGCCGCTGGCCAAGCTGGCCAACCACTTGGCGCGCCTGATGAGCTTGATGCAACAGGGCCGCATCGCGACTTATCTGCTGTACAGCTTCCTGACCCTGATCGCGACCCTGATGGCGGTGATGCGATGACAAGGTTTGGACCCAGGCCTGCACCATGAGCTTCAGCGGCGCACTGTCCCAATTGCTGGACATCTTGCTGGCGCTGGCGCTGGCGCCGCTGCTGAGCGGCTGGGTCAACCAGTGCCGCTGCTGGTTGCAAAACCGCTCGGCCCCCAGCTTCTGGCAGCCCTACCGGATGTTGCACAAGCTGTTCAACAAGGAATCGGTACTGGCCGAGCAGGCCTCCAGCCTGTTCCGCCTGACGCCCTACCTGGTGTTCGGCAGCCTGACCCTGGTCTGCGCCATCATTCCGACGCTGTCCACCGACCTGCCGCTGGCACCAGCCGCCGACGCGATTGCGCTGGTCGGGCTGTTTGCGCTGGCCAGAATCTTCATCTCGCTGGCCGCCATGGATGTCGGCACCGCCTTCGGCAGCATGGGGGCCAGGCGCGAAATGCTGATTGGCTTCCTGGCCGAACCGGCCCTGCTGATGGTGCTGTTTTCGGCCTCGCTGATCTCCAAGTCCACCTCGCTGACCACCATTGTCGAAACGCTGGCACACCGCGACTTGGTCATCTACCCCGGCCTGGCCTTTGCCGCGCTGGCTTTCGTGATGGTGGCGCTGGCCGAAAACGCCCGCGTGCCGGTCGACAACCCGAGCACCCACCTGGAGCTGACGATGATCCACGAGGCCTTGATCCTGGAATATTCGGGCCGCCACCTGGCCCTGCTGGAATGGGCAGCCAGCCTGAAGTTGTTTGCCTATTCCTGCATCGGCCTGGCGCTGTTCTGCCCTTGGGGCATTGCCGAGGCGCAGGCACCGCTGGCCATGCTGCTGGCCCTGCCGGTGCTGGTGGGCAAGCTGGCCTTTGGCGGCTGCATGCTGGCGCTGCTGGAAACGCTGCTGGCCAAGATGCGCATCTTTCGGGTGCCGGAGTTCCTCGCCAGCGCCTTCCTGATGGCCGTCATCGGGCTGCTGGTTCACCTCTTGCTGACCCAATGAAGAAAGGCCCCGCGCCATGACCGCCTTGTTGACCCAATTCGTCAATTTGCTCGGGGCTATTTTGCTGATGCTGGCCTTCGCGATGATCTCGCAGCGGCGCATCGTCTCGCTGCTCAACCTGTTCACGCTGCAAGGGGCCACGCTGGTGCTGGCCACCGCCGTCGTCGGCTACCTGACCGATCAGCCCCACCTCTACTTGTCGGCCGGGCTGACGCTGCTGCTCAAAGTGCTGCTGATCCCCTATTTGCTGCACCGGGTCATCAACCGGCTGAACATCAAATGGGATGTTGAAACCCTGATCAACATCCCGACCACCATGCTGATCGGCATCGCCATCGTGATCTTCTCCTTCAACCTGGCGATGCCGATCTCGCGCCTGTCTTCGGCCCTGGCCAGCGGCACGCTCGGCATTGCGCTGGCTTGCGTGCTGCTGTCCTTTTTGATGATGATCACCCGCGCCCAAGCGGTGCCGCAGGTGATCGGCTTCTTGGCGATGGAGAACGGCCTGTTCTTCGCGGCCACCGCCGCCACCTACGGCATGCCGATGGTGGTGGAGCTGGGCATTGCCCTGGATGTGCTGATCGGCGTGCTGATCCTGGGCGTCTTCATGTTCCAGATTCGCGAGCAGTTCGACAGCCTTGACATCAGTCACCTCGAACAATTGAAAGACGACTGAGATGCTGAAGCCGTGATTGCCATGATTGCCCTCGCTTGCTTGCTCGCCACGCCGCTGCTGGGCGGCTTGGTGCTGGCCTTGCTGGGCCACCGCAGGCAGGCGCGCGATATCAACGTCGGCTTCAGCCTCGGCACGCTGATCGCCGCTGGCGTGCTGAGCGCGCAGGTGGTCGGCGCGGGGCCGCTGCTGCTGTGGCAAAGCGAGTTTTACCTCGACGCGCTGAACACCTTTCTTGTCAGCCTGACTTGTTTGGTCGGCCTGACCACGGCGATTTTTTCGCGCCCCTATATGCGCACCGAGAGCGATCTCGGCAAGATGACGCCGCCGCGCCTGCGGCTTTATCACAGCATGTATCAGCTGTTCACCTTCACGATGCTGCTGGCGCTGACCACCAACAATATGGGCATCGTCTGGGTGGCGATGGAAGCGGCCACGCTGACCACCGTGCTGCTGGTCAGCGTCTACCGCACGGCGGCCAGCCTGGAGGCGGCCTGGAAATACTTCATCCTCTGCGGCGTCGGCATCGCGCAAGCGCTATTCGGCACCGTCCTGCTTTACATGGCGGCCGAGAAAGTCATCGGCCCCGACGGCGGTGCCCTGCTGTGGACCCATTTGAACGCGGTCAAGGCGCAGCTCGACCCCAACATCATCACGCTGGCCTTCGCCTTCTTGTTCATCGGCTATGGCACCAAGGTCGGCCTGGTGCCGCTGCACAACTGGCTGCCCGATGCCCATGCCGAAGGCCCGACGCCGGTCTCCGCCGTGCTCTCCGGCCTGCTGCTGAATGTGGCGCTCTACGCGGTGCTGCGCTGCAAGGTGCTGACGGATGGCGCGCTGCAAAGCAACCTGACCGGACAATTGATGATGGGCTTCGGCCTGCTGTCGGTGGTCGCCTCGGTGTTCTTTCTGATCCGGCAAAAAGACGTGAAGCGCATGTTTGCCTACTCGTCGATCGAGCACATGGGCCTGATGACGTTTGCCTTCGGCATGGGCGGCCCGATCGCCAGCTACGCCGGGCTGCTGCACATGACCGTGCATTCGCTGATCAAGTCGGCGATCTTCTTTGCCGTTGGCCACGCGACTCAAAAGGCCGGCAGTCAACTGATGGACGACATCCGCGGTTTGATCACGGTCAGCCCCACCGTCGGCTGGGGCCTGATGCTGGGCAGCTTGGCCATTCTGGGCTTGCCGCCGTTCGGCGTGTTTGCCCG
>CANFYD010000087.1 GCA_947450745.1 Burkholderiales bacterium | reverse complement strand
GGGCAGAGTCGCCGCTGAATCGGCTGCCACCGCATGAACATGCGATGTTGCCCTTGCAGTTGTATGGCAGCTATATCAGCCGCAAGTCGCCATTGGTGGAGTTGTCGGACTGGCTCAAGCCCGAGTTCGCGGCGCTGGACAATATGTCGCTGCGCCAGTACTTCGCGTCGCAAGGGGCGTCGCCCGAGGCGCTGCGCTTGCTCAACATCAACGTCGGCGCGCGCAATCTGGATGAGGCGAATGCGCTGGACGCCATTCGCAAGATGAAAATCTATCAGTGGGAGGCCAAAAGTGGCGCCCAAAGCCGGGTGCGCGATGGCACCAGTGCGCTGACCGATGCGATGGCCGCCTCGCTCGAGCGGCCGGTGCAGCTGCAGCGCGTTGTCGGGCAAATACAGGCGGGCCCCAAAGGCACGGTGGTGACTTGCAAGGACGGCAGCGTCCATCGCGCGCGCGCTTGCATCAGCACCATTCCGCTGTCGGTGATGAAGAACATCCGCATTGACGGCGTGGCCGGCGTGCCGGTGCCCACGCAGCAGCGCGAAGCCTGGCGCGAGGTCCGCTACGGCCAGTTGCTGCAGGTCTTCATGGAGGTAAAGGCGCCGTTTTGGGAGCAGGACGGCATGTCGCCCGAGCTGTGGTCGGACGGTCCGATCGAGCGTGTGCTGCGCATGCCGGCCAAGGACGGCGGCCACGGCAATCTCGTCGCCTTCATCAACGGCGAGGCCACCGATGCGCTGGACCGACTGTCGACGGCCGAGGTCGGGGCCTTCGTGCTGAAAGAGCTGGCACGCCTGCGCCCATCGACGATCGGCGCGGTGCGCGTCAGCCATGTGCACAACTGGACCACGCAGCCGTTTGCGCGCGGTCACATCGCCAGCTTCGCGCCGGGCGGCATCGGCCGCTACATGCACCTGTTGAGCCAACCGGTCGGTTCCCTGTACTTTGCCGGCGAGCATTGCGGCCGCTTGCATGCCGGCATGGAAGCCGCTTGCGAGTCGGGCGAGGCGGCCGTGATGCGCCTGCTTGAGGACATCGACAAGGGTTGAGATCGGCAAAGCGCCTGCGCCTGTTCATCTGGCGGGCAGGGCGCGGCTTCGATGGCGCGCTTCACCGCAGCTCCTCCTAAAGTTATTTCATAGGTTCAGGCCGGGTGGCGTCAGGCGGCGCCACCTCTGTTGAGAAAAGGAGTTTCCATGCTCAATACATTCCAGCAAGCACCGCATCCGATGCTTCCCAAGTCCACCCACGACGAGGCGTCGCGGCAGGAATTTTCCAAAAGCTTGAAGCAGTTCGTGCAGCAGGGCCTGCTGCCGGGTTTGCAGCCGGTGTTCACGCAGCGTGCGTCCAAGGCCTTCGAGCAGGAACATGGCCGCGCCCCGCGCGACCGGCGCGAGATTCGCAAGGTGATGGAGCCCGACCTGTACTTCCAGCATTACGCGGCGCTCAACCGCATTGCGCAGGAAATGCTCTGGAACTCGGTCATCGACTCGGTCGAGCGGCAACTGCCGGAGCTGATCGACAGCGCCCGCAGCTGGTCGGCGGCGGCCAAGAGCGAGCTGCGCATGGACCCGAGCTTTGTGCCGCCCAAGTATGTGACGGCGCTCGACATCCACTGCATGCCCGGCGGCTACGCCAGCGAGGTGACGGCCGATGACGTCAGCGTGGCCGCACTCTATGACCGCGGGGCCTACCTGTACGGCATGGGCTTTGCCGGCCCGCTCAACGACGACATGGGGCGCTCGGTCTGCAACTATGTGCAGCGGCAGTTGCCCGGCTTCAAGCCGCGCCGCATTCTCGACATGGGCTGCACGGTGGGTCATTCCACCTTGCCCTACAAGACGCTGTTCCCGGACGCCGAGGTCTGGGGCATCGACGTCGGTGGGCCGGTGGTGCGTTATGCCCACGCTCGCGCGGCGGCGCTGGGTGTCGATGTCAACTTTGCGCAGATGAATGCCGAGGCGACCGACTTTGATGACGGCTATTTCGACCTCATCGTCAGCCACATCATGATGCACGAGACCAGCGGCAAAGCGATGCCGCGCATCGTGCGTGAATGCCACCGCCTGCTCTCGCCCGGCGGCTATGTGATCCATGCCGACCTGCCACCGTTCGATCTGATGAGCCCGTTCACGCAGTTCATCCTCGACAACGAGACTTGGTACAACAACGAACCGTTCTGGGGTGCGATGAGAGAAATCGATCAGATCAAGCTGGCCGTCGATGCCGGCTTCCCGGCCGACAGCGTGGCGTTTGCCACCGCGCCGATGGCCATCATGGAATCCGCTGCGCAAGGCGCGGCCGGCTACACCGACGCTTCGGCCAGTGCCGTCGCGGACCGCGAATTCAATGCCGGCGAGTTCGCGCCGGGCGGCGGCTGGGAAGTGCTGATCGCACGCAAGGCGGTGCAAGCATGAGCGCCACAGCAGGTACAGCAGAAAACAAAGCAGCGCGCCCGCAGCGCCACTCCCGTGGCAAGCGTCCGCGCTTCTACGCCACGCCAGGCTTGGACGACGCGATGTCGATGATCGTCGTGCTGGCGCAGGAACTGAGCGTGCTGCGTGACCGCGTCGATGCGATCGAACGCGTCGCGCTGAAGCGCGGCATTGACCTGGCCCAGGAAATCGATGAGCTGGAGCTGGATCAAGCGGCCCTCGATGCACGCGAACTGCAGCGCCAGCAGCTGTTCGAGCGCCTCTACTACGTCGTGCGCAAGGAAGCGCATGAGCTGGAACAGGCCGAGAGCAAGCAGCAGTACGACCAGGTCATCCAAGAGACCGCGCAAGCATGAGCCGCCATTCCGATCGCGAGCCGGTGCTGATTGCCGGCGCCGGTATTGCCGGCCTGTGCACCGCGCTGGGCTTGTTGCGTGCCGGTGTGCCGGTGCGCGTGCTGGAGCAGGCCGCTGAACTGCGCGAGGTCGGTGCCGCCGTCTCGCTGGCCCCCAATGCCACGCGCGCGCTGGACAGCCTGGGTGTCGGTGAGGCCTTGCGCGAAGCCTCCAACTGGCCACAGCGTGCGGCGATGAAGCATTACCGCACCGGCGAGGAAATGTCGGCCTACGCGATGGGCGCCGAGATGGAGCGCCGCTGGGTTAGCCCCTATCTGCAAATCCTGCGTGCCGACCTGCACACGGTGCTGGTCGACGAGTTGCGGCGCCTCGACCCCGCCGCGCTGCAACTCGGCGCCCGCGTGCTGGGGCTCAAACAGGACGGCGACAGCGTCAGCGTCGAGACGGCCGCCGGCGCTTTCAGCGGCGGCTGTCTGCTCGGTGCCGACGGCGTGCGCTCGGCCGTCCGTGCCGCGCTCTACGACGACGGCGCGCCGACCTTCACCGGCTACGTGGCCTGGCGCGGCGTGGTGCCGGTGGAGTCGCTGCGCAACCCCGATTTCACGCCGGACACGGCGGTTTTTCTGGGCCCGCATCGAACCCTGCTGCGCTACCGCGTGCGCGGGCAGAGCGCGGTCAATGTGGTGGCCTTCGCGCGGGTTGACGGCTGGGCCGAGGAGGGCTGGTCCCTGCCGGCGGACCCGGCCGAGTTGCGCGCCAACTTCGCCGGCTGGCATGCCGAAGCCGAGGACATGATCGAAGGCCTGTGCCGCAGCGGTGCCTTCAAATGGGGCTTGTTCGGCCGGGCCGCGCTGCCGCGCTGGCAGCAGGGCCGGGTCAGCCTGATCGGCGACGCGGCCCACCCGATGCTGCCCTTTCTGGGCCAGGGCGCAGCGATGGCGATCGAGGACGGCGTGCTGGTGGCGCGTGCGCTGGAACTGGCACTGCAGAAGGGCCTGGGCGTCGAAGCCGGTTTGGCCTGTTACGAGCGGCAGCGCTACCCGCGTGCTTGCAACACCGTGCTTCGCTCGGACGCCCACGGCCTGCGTATCCATCAGCATTTTGTCGATGCGCCCGAGGGCACGCCGGTGCCGCGCGACGACTTCGTCGAATTCGATTTCGATGCGGCCACCACGCCCCTGGACATTTAGGACCCACCATGCATCTGCCCCGTATTGTTACCGCCGCCCTGCTGCTTGCCGGCCTGAGCCTGCCTTCCCTGGCCGTGGAGACCAGCCGGGTGCTGACGCGCGAGTCCGTCATCGCCCGCTTCGCTGACGCCGACTCCAAGTTCGTCGATGTCGACGGCATCAATCTGCATTACAAGGATCAGGGCACGGGTCCGGTGGTCTTGCTGGTGCACGGCACGATGGGCGATCTGGCCGACTGGGATGGCTGGGCCGCTGTCTTGTCGAAGCGCTACCGGGTGTTGCGCTTCGACATGCCCGCCTTCGGCCTCAGCGGGCGCATGCGCGCCGGCAACTACTCGGCAGACCGCATGCATTCGCTGATCGATGCCTTCATGGACCAGATGGGGGCCGAACGCTTTGCGATTGCCGGCACGTCCTATGGCGGGCTGGTGTCCTTCCGCTACGCCGCCACCCGCACCGAGCGCGTCACCGCACTGATTCTGGCCAACTCGGCCGGCATCGAATACGGCAAGGGCCCGACCGTGCCAGCGGCGGCTTCAGCGCCAACTGCATCCCCAGCCCCAGCCCCAGCCCCAGCCCCCGCCCCCGCTTTAGCTCCCGCATCGGCACCGAAGCAATCAAACATCTTCTGGGACTCCGTCGTCAGCGCCGCCGATGTGGAGCTGAACCTGCGCCACGTGCTGTTCAATCAGTCCCTGGTCACCCCCTTGATGGTGGAGCGCAAGCTCGCCTTCACGAACATGGTTGGCCGTGGCGAGGAATCGGTGGCCGGCCGCGTGCTCTACGAGCGCGGCGACCCCGTGCGCGTGCTGAGTCATGTGCGCGCACCGGCGCTGGTGCTGTGGGGCTCGTCCAGCAAGGCGCTGAACCCCAAGACGGCGAATGCCTTTGTCGATGCGATGAAGAACGCCTGCCGCACCGAGCTGCTGACCTACACGGAAGCCGGCCATCTGTTGATCGTCGACAAGCCCGCGCAAAGCGTGGCCGATGCGATGGCCTTCCTCGACAAGCTGCCGACCACGGCGTGCCGCACGGCCGCCAAGAACTGACCTCGCCACCCGGAGAATCCCATGCATTACGACTATGTACCGATGCCGCAACGCCAGCCCCTGCGCTGGCCCGGCGGCAAGCGCGTGGCGCTGTTCCTGACCATCAATCTCGAGACCTGGGATCTGATCAAGGACACCGACCAGCCCTATTACGCCGGTGGTCCGGCCATCCTGCCGGACAGCCTGCCGGGCAATGTGCCCGACTTCCCCAACTACAGCTGGCGCGAATATGGCCAGCGGGTCGGCGTGTGGCGGCTCTTCGAGTTGTTCGACGAGATGGGCATCAAGCCCGCCGTCACCATGAACGCGGTGACCGGCCTGCGCCGCCGGGCGATGGTGGACGCAGCGCTGCAGCGCGGCTGCGAGGTGATCGCCCACAACTACGAGCAGGGCGAGCTGCTGACCAACTTCTCGGGCGATGTGGATGCCGAGCGCGCCGTCATCGAGCGCACGCTGGCGGTGTACGAGCAGATCTGCGGTCGCAAGGCGCAAGGCTGGCTGTCGTCGTCGCTGCGCGGCACGCTCAACACGGCCGACATCCTGGCCGAAAAGGGCTTGAAGTTCTACTGCGACCTGATGAACGATGACCAGCCCTATCTGGTGCAAACGCCGCACGGCCCCATCGTCTCGACGCCTTACTCCAACGAGATCAACGACTTCACCTTGCTGACCCGGCGCGGCCACACCACGGCCGAGTACCGCGATGTGCTGATCGAAGAGCTGAGCGTGCTGTATGACGAAGGCGCCAAGACCGGCCGCATCATGAATGTGGGTCTGCATCCCCATGTCAGCGGCCGCGCCTACCGCATCAGCGCCTTGCGCGAGTTCATGGAATACGCCAAGTCCTTGCCCGGCGTCTGGTTCACCACCCGCGAGGAAGTGGCGAGCTGGTATCTGGAGCACCACCACGAACATATCCCGCCCAAGGTCTGAGAGGCTCACAGGACCCTCTTTGCAGCCACCGTTCGCAGTCTGTGTAGTGTGGGTCTTGACCCGCGTGGTGGGGCGGGAAGCCGACTGTGGCACCCGCGCGGCGCCAAGCCAGCTGCTGTCGGCATGTGGCTGCCCATGCCGGAATCGCTCGCGGGTCTTGACCCGCCCTACGTGGCCGAAATGGGCTCAATCCGGTTTGTTTCTTGAGTGCATCCCAGGCCTCTGGCAATACAACCCCTTATTCAGCGCCCGGTGCGCGGAGCAACAACATGAGTCTTGACATTCCAGCCTTGCAAGCAAGCCACCCGGCCGCGCTTGAATTTCTGGCCCGTGGCGATCACCCGATGTTGCTCGGTGATCAATGGGTGGCGGCCCTGTCGGGTGAATGGATGGAGACGCTCAACCCGGCCACCGGCACGGTGTTGGGGCGCTTCCCCAGCGGCGCTGCGGCCGACGTCGATCGCGCGGTGCAAGCGGCTCGCAGCGCCTTCGAAAGCGGCCCCTGGAGCTGCATGACGCCAGCGGAGCGCGGCAAGATCCTGTGGCGGGTCGGTGATCTGATCGAGCAGCATATCGACGAGCTGTCGGAGCTGGAAACGCTGGACCAGGGCAAGCCGATCTGGGTCGGCCGCTACGCCGAGATTCCCGGCGCGGCCGGCCAGTTCCATTACTTTGCCGGCCAGGCCCCGCGCATCGAGGGTCAGACCATTTCGACCTCGATCAACTATCAGCCGGCCGGCAAGCAGGTGTTTGCCTACACGCTCAAGCAGCCGGTCGGCGTGGTGGCTGCCATCGTGCCGTGGAACTCGCCGCTGGTGCTGACGGCGATGAAGCTGGCGCCTGCGCTGGCGGCCGGTTGCTGCGTGGTGCTGAAGCCCGCCGAGGACACCTCGCTGACGGCCTTGCGCCTGGGTGAGCTGTTGCTGGAGGCGGGCTTGCCGCCGGGTGTGGTCAACATCGTCACCGGTCGCGGCGATGTCGTCGGCGCCGCACTTGCCGCCCATCCCGGTGTCGACAAGGTGTCCTTCACCGGCTCCACCCAGGTCGGTCGCGCGGTGCTGGCGGCGGCGTCGGGCAACCTGAAGAAGGTCACGCTGGAGCTGGGCGGCAAGTCGCCGGTGATCGTGATGCCCGATGCCGACATGGAGCTGGCCATCCCCGGTGCCGCGAGCGCCATCTTTTTCAATTCCGGCCAGGTCTGTGTGGCCGGGTCGCGCCTCTACATTCACCGCTCGGTGTTCGACCAAGTGGTCAAGGGCATTGCCGACATCGCGCGCGGCATGAAGCTGGGCCATGGCCTGGACCCGAGCACGCAGATCGGCCCGGTGGTCAGTCGCAAGCAGGCCGACCGCATCAACGGCTATGTGCAAGAGGCGTTGGCGGCGGGGGCCGAGGCGATGGTCGGCGGCCGCCAACTCGGGCCGCATGGCACCTTCATCGAGCCTACCTTGCTGGTCAATGTCAGCCCCGACATGGCCTGCGTGCGCGAGGAGATCTTCGGGCCGGTGGTGGTGGCCACGCCGGTCGATTCGCTGGAAGAAGCGCTCGCCCTGGCCAACGACTCGATCTACGGCCTGGCGGCCAGCATCTGGACCCGCGACCTGTCGACCGCTCACCGCGCCGCCGCCTTGCTCAAGTCGGGCACCGTCTGGATCAACTGCCACCTGATGTTCGACGCCAGTCTGCCGATCGGCGGCGTCAAGCAATCGGGCTGGGGCCGCGAAAGCGGTCAGGCCGCCGTCGACAATTTTCTCGAAGTCAAGACCGTCTGCGCGGTCATCTGACCGCCTTCCTTTCTCGTCCTATTTCTGGAGATAGACATGCTTCCCAATGACCTCAAGCGTCGCGGTGCCTTGCGCTTGGCCGCAACAGCAGCGCTGGCCGGCGTGACTGCCGGCTGCGCCAGCACCACGGCGAGCGCACCGGCGCGCCGCCCGCTGGCTTTCAATGACCCGATCTGGAACCGCGAAATCTCGGCCCGGCTCGAAGCCTTTGCCGACCCGAAAAAATTCGTCTACGGCTCGGTCACCGGCGTGGTGACCGGTGTGCGCGAGGGCGAAAAGGTGCGCCCGCTGATGCGCTTCGAGGTCTTCAGCACCATCCGCGTGGTGCGCCAGGCCGACGGCAGCTACCAGCGCCTGTGCCGCGAGGTGGTGTTCTACCGCAGCCTGGAAACCGGCCTGCTGATGGACGAATGGGACAACCCCTACACCGGCGAGCGCGTCAAGGTGGTGGATGTGTCCAACGACCCCTACAACTACGTCATTTCCGATTTCTTCCCGCAGCCGCCCAGCTACGGTGGCCTGAACAAGGAGACGCGCCCCCGCCGGCCGTTCATCCGCAACTGGAGCATGCTGGACGCGGACACCGTCGGGCTGGAGTCCGACATTCACTTGCTTTACCCCAGCGCGATGCAGCCCGACAAATGGCCGCGTGAGTCACCCGGCAAGATGACGCGCACGTCCGAGATGTTCCGCTACTCGATCCGCCGCGCCGACCTGGAGAACGCGGAGCTGGACAACATCCCCTACCAAGGTGTGTGGAACCGCATCACGCCGTGGCTGCCGTGGATGTTGATGGATCAGGCCCCCGGCCACATCCTCTACGCCGGCAGCATGACCGCGCGCCAGAGCCTGGAGTTCTTCCCCAAGGACGTGATCGAGCGCGTGAAAACGCGCTATCCCAAGTATCTGGTCGCGCCCGACAAGGTGGAAGGTGCCAGCCTGTCGAGCCTGGAGCGCTATGCGCATGACCAGGTGCCGGCCGCACCGCGCGCCCTCAAAAAGCCTTGATCCGAGCTCGGAGATGAGGCTGCGCATGCGTTCGGTCCTTTCCCTGCTTGCGGCCGGCCTTGTCGTGCTGACGACCGCTGCAACGCAGGCCCAGACCGCCCCACCGCGCGATGCACGCAATTCCTCGTTCTGGAACCGCATCGACGTGCCGCCGGCCGACCGCATGCAACCGCCCAAGAGCTGGTACCAGCCGCTCGCGATGCTGCCGAACCAGCCGGGGCCGTTTCTGCCGGCAGCCCCGCCGGGGCTGAGCTCGATACCTGCGCGGGCCTTGGAAGAAGCCGCCCAGTTCGTGCAGGCCAGCAATGGCCAGGCGCTGATCGTCGTGCACAAGGGCGTGGTGCAGACCGAGCGCTATTTCGGTGGCACCGACGCCGGCACGCAATTCAGCTCGCACAGCTTCGCGAAGACCCTGGCCAGCCTCGCGCTGGGCGCGGCCTTGACGGACGGCCGCATCGGCTCGGTCGATCAGCCGGCCTCGCGCTGGCTGACGGAATGGCAGGGCGATGCACGCTCGACCATCACGCTGCGCCAGTTGCTGACGATGAGCGGCGGCTTCCGCGCCAAGTTCAGCGCCGATCCGGCTAGCCACTACATGCAGCTGCATTACGGCGCTGACGTCGAGGCCATCGTCGCCCAGGCACCGCTGGCCTACGCCCCGGGCAGCGACTTTTCCTACGACAACGAGAACCTGCATGCGCTGGGCCTGGTGATCGAGCGCGCCACCGGCCAGCCTTATCTGGACTATGTCGGCAGCCGGCTCTGGACGCCGCTGGGTGCCAGCCCGAGCGAGCTGCTGCTGGACCGCGAGGGCGGCCGCGCCATGGTCTATTGCTGCGCCTGGAGCTTGCCGCGCGACTGGGTGCGCGTCGGCCAGATGCTGATGGACGGTGGCATCTGGCAGGGCAAGCGCCTGCTGAGTGCCGACTTCGTGAAGGACTTGCGCACGCCCTCGGCGGCCAACCCCAACTTCGGCTTTCAGCTTGCGCTGGGCTCGGCCTGGCTGGACCCGCGCCTGCACCGCGCCACGCCGGCGCAGCAGTCCAGCCTCGTGCCCTCGGCCGCGCCCGACTTGTTCTACCTGAGCGGCGCCGGCGGCCTGCAAGTGGCCCTCATTCCCAGCGAGCAGTTGCTGATCCTGCGTGTCGGCAAGGGCTCGCCGGCCTGGCGCGATCAGGCCCTGCCGAACCTGCTGTACGCTGCCCTGCACCCCGAGCAGAAGGCCGACTGGGCCTGGCTTTACGACTGGCGCCTGGCCAACCGGCCGGCACCCGGCAGCCCCTCGGTGATCGACTTCAACAACGCCCAGCAATGGCCGGCCGAGCGCGTCGCGGGCCGCAATGCAGCCCCGCTGCCGCGCCGCGTCAGCGCCTGTCTGAACGACGCGGCAATGGCCCCCGCGCTGGCCGAGATCCAGCGCGTCAACAGCTACAGCTTCATGGTCTGGCGTGACGGTGCGGTGGAGGTCGAGCATCACGCGCCCGGCTTTGGCCCGGACACACGCGCCGAGCCGGCGTCGATGCACAAATCGGTGCTGGGCTTGCTGGTCGGGCAGGCGCTGGCGGATGGAGCCATCCCGAGTCTGCAGACGCCGGTCTCGCGCTGGCTGAAGGAATGGGCCGATGACCCGCGCAGCGCGATCACGGTCGAGCAGATGTTGCAGATGGCCAGCGGCCTGGCCCCGCTGCCCTTCGACCTGAAGCCCGGCTCGGCCTACAGCCGCGCCTTGTACGGGGCTGACAGCACGGCGGTGCCGCTGACCGCCGCCTTGGCCGATGCGCCGGGCAGCC
>CANFYD010000086.1 GCA_947450745.1 Burkholderiales bacterium | reverse complement strand
GACCCGCGCCACCCCGGCATCAAGGCCGAAGTGCTGGCCAGCGGCATGATGATGGCGCTGTGCCCGATCGGCAGCCCGGAGGCGGCCGCGACCGGCCCGCTCAGCATTGCCGACATCACCACCGATCTGGTCGGCCTGGCCGGCGACGACCCCCTGGCCAATCTGGTTCAAAACGCCAGCGAGGCGCAGGGCTCGCCGCTGACCAGCCGCATCACCGTGCAGACCTACCAATTGGCCCGCGCCTTGGTCGAGGCCGGCGTCGGCATGACGGTGGTCGACCCCTTCACCGCGGCTTCTGCCGACCGCAGCCGCGTCACGCTGCGGCAGTTCTTGCCCGCCGTGCCGGTGCAGCTGTATTTGCTGACCGCCGCCAACGCACCGCTGGCCCAATCGGCCCGCCGGCTGGTCAAGTACTTGGGCGAAGCAGCACGCACAAATTTGGAAACTCTGAGAGGGTGAGAACTTTTTACTGCGCGTCCGCCATGCGTCGTTGGTCGGATACTCGCGATCCTCACGTACCTGAAGTACGTTCCGGTCACTGCGCTCCGCCCGCCTAGCCTGACAGCCGCTCGCTACAAAAGTTCTCACCCTCTTGAGTCGATGAAACCTCCAGTTCAACCCCAAGAAATCGCCACCAGCGTACCGGTGCTGTGCGAAGACATCGCCCAGCACCCGGACTTCCGCTCGCTGTTCAGCATCGCCGACATCCAAGTCGACCTGCGCTACGCCACGCCGGACAACTTCGTCGGCCGGGCCGTTTACGGCGGGCTGGACTGCGCCTGGCTGCGCACCGAGGCGGCCAACGCACTGGCAGCGGCAGCGCATTGGCTGGCGGCGCGGCGGCCCGGTTATTCGCTCTGCGTGCTCGATGCCTTGCGGCCGCAGCGCGTGCAGGAGGTGTTGTGGGACGAGCTGCAAGGCACGCCCTTGACGCTCTATTTGGCCGACCCGGCGCGTGGCTCCATCCACTCGTTCGGCATGGCGGTGGACGTGACCCTGCTCGACCCGCAGGGCATTGAAGTGGACATGGGCTCGGGTTTCGATGAAATGGGCCTGACCTCTCACCCCGACCATGAAGCCGAACACCTGGCCCTGGGCCTGCTGACGCCGGCCCATTTGACCGAGCGCGGCTGGCTGCGTGCTGCCATGCGCCACGCCGGCTTCCAGACCATCTCGACCGAATGGTGGCACTTTGATTTCGGCGACCATGTGGCCGTCAGGCGCGATCTGCCGCGCGTCCTCTGAGCTAATCACCATGCCCTTGCCACGCCGCCAATTTGCCCAGACCGTCGCCACCGCCGCTGCGGGTGCCTTGAGCTTGGGTTCAGCCCAGGCCCAGACCAAAGTCAGCGCAGCGCGCCGCCCGGCGATCTACCCGCAGCGCTTGCGGCCCGGCGACACCATTGCCCTGCTCAGCCCGGCCAATGCCAGTTATGAGCGCGAGCCGCTGGAGATCGCCACCGAGACGCTGCAAGCGCTGGGCTTCAAGGTCAAGCCCGGCATCCACCTGAGCGCTCGTTACGGCCAGTTCGGGGGCACCGATGCGGAGCGAGCGGCGGACGTCAACGCCGCCTTTGCCGACCCGGCCGTGGCCGGCATGCTGGCCTTGACCGGCGGCTCCGGCTGCAACCGCATCGTCGACAAACTGGACTACGCGCTGATCCGGCGTAGCCCCAAGTTCTTCGGCGGCTTCAGCGACCTGACCGCGCTGATCAATGCGATCCAGGTACAGACCGGCCTGGTCACCTTTCACTGCCCGATGGCAACGTCGGAATGGAACGAGTTCAGCTTGAACAGCTTTCGCGCCATCGTGATGGCGGGCGAAAGCCCCACCTTGGCCAACCCCAAACCCGAGCTGGGCGGCAATCTGGTGCAGACCCAGGACCGCATCAGCACGCTGCGGCCGGGTCGCGCCCGTGGGACTTTGGTGGGCGGCAACTTGGCGGTGCTGAGCTCGCTAGCCGGCAGCGCCTACTGGCCCGACTTTCGCGGCGCCATCCTGTTTTTGGAGGAGGTCAACGAATACATCTACCGCGTCGACCGCATGCTGTCGACGCTGCGACTGGCCGGTGCTTTTGATCAACTGGCCGGCGTGGTGCTGGGCAAGTTCACGAAATGCGAACCCGGCGACGGCTTCGGCACGTTGACGTTGGACGAGGTGTTCGACGACTACTTCAAACCGCTCGGTGTGCCGGTTTTCCGCGGCGCCATGATCGGCCACATCAAGCGCAAACACACGCTGCCGGTCGGCGCTGCGGTGGAAATGGACGCCGACGCCGGCACGCTGCAACTGCTCGCCCCGGCGGTGCTTTGACGCTATTGCTAGAGCTGGTCGTGAGCAGCGCTTGATCCGACTGCGGCCACATGCGGGTCGCGACCCGCCCTACGGCACTCCGAACGGGTCAAACTCGCTGCGCCGCCTTCGCCAGCACTTGACTGGCCAGCAGCTCGGAGCCGACCGAGCGGTCCAGCGGCGAGCGCGACAGGCCGGACTGCGCATAGTGCATGTTCTCGTACAACTCGGCCGCCGCCGGGTAGGCATTGAGCACGGCGTTCACCGCCTCGATCGGCAAGTCTTGCGCCAGCGCAAGCTGCAATTGCTGCACCAGCGCGCGGTATTGTTCGGCCCCCACCGACGCACGGCTGTGCTCGACACGGTCGAGCAGGCGAGCCAGCGCGATCACGGTTTCAAGGCGGTTCCTCAGTGATTCGATCATCGATGCGGACATGAAGTTCTCCAACAGCGGGCTCGACACAAGCGAACCCATACCCTCCAGTTATGGGCAGAGGGCGGAGGTTCAAGCTCAACAACCGAAATCAGCGCGGCGGCGGCGGTGGTGCAAGTCAGTGCCCTGCGGTAGAAGCGCTGCCCGTCGCAGATCAGCTCGCGGGTCCAGACCCGCCCTACGCTTAGATTCCCGTAGGGCGGGTCGCGACCCGCGTCTGGCCGGAGCAACGCCCGTCGCCGTCAGCCCGCGAGTCCAGACCCGCCCCACGTTTGTTTAACCGAGCTTGACCGGCACAAAAATCTTGCTGTCGCCGCGCTGAATCAGCAGCGCCACCGACTTGCCGGACTTGGCCACCACATCGCGCACCTGCTCGGCCGACTGCACCGGCCGGCCGTTGATGGCCAGCAGCAAGTCACCGGCGGCGATGCCGGCGCGGGCGGCCGGGCCATCGGCCTCTTCCACCACCAGGCCGACCATGCCGCCGACGCTGCGCGCTTCGTCCTTGCTCAGCGGCCGCAGCGCCAGGCCCAAGCGGCCTTGCGGACCGTCGGCCTCGTTGGCATTGGCCTGCTTGGCATCAGCCTCAGCCCCGCCCAGCTTGACGTCCAGCGTCTGCGCCACATGGTCGCGCCAGACCGTCAGCTTGACCTGCTCACCCGGCGCGGACAAACCGATCATGCTGGACAGCGCGCCCGAGCGCACGATCGCCTCGCCGTCCACTTCGGTGATCACGTCGCCCGGCTTCAAACCGGCGCGGGCGGCGGCACTGTTCGGCATCACTTGGGCCACCAGCGCACCGTCCGGGCGCGGCATGCCGAAGGAGTCGGCCAGCGCCTGGTTCAAGTCCTGCACGCTGACACCGAGCCGGCCATGTTGGGCGCGGCCGGTGGCGACGATCTGGTCCTTCACCTTCAGCGCCACGTTGATCGGGATGGCAAAGCTCAAACCCTGATAGCCGCCGGACTGCGAGTAGATCTGCGAATTGATGCCGACCACCGCACCGCCGCCGTCGAACAGCGGGCCACCGGAATTGCCCGGATTGACCGCAGCATCGGTCTGGATGAAGGGCACCAGCGCATCGTTGGGCAAGGACCGGCCCTTGGCGCTGACGATGCCCTGGGTGGCGGTCTGCTCCAGGCCGTAAGGTGCGCCGATGGCCAGCACCGGGTCGCCCACCTCCAGCAAGCGCGGGTCGCCCAGCCGCACCGTCGGCAAGTCCTTGGCCTGGATGCGCAGGACGGCAATGTCGGTCGCCTTGTCCACGCCCAGCACCTTGGCGGAAAACTCGCGCCGGTCGCTCAGCTTGACGGTCACTTCCTTGGCTTCATTGACCACATGGGCGTTGGTCAGGATCAGGCCATCGCTGCTGATGATGAAACCCGAGCCCTGGCCCCGGAACGGTTGCGACGGCTGCGCCTGCTGGCCCCGACCACGTTGCTGCATGCCGGGCATGCCACGGAAGAACTGGGCAAACGGGTCGGCCTCGGCTTCGGCGGCGCCCTGCTCCTCACGGCTGACCTTGTGCATGCCTTCCACCGTGACGCCGACCACGGCCGGGCCGGCTTGTTTGAAGATGGTGCGGTAGTCCGGCACCCGGTTGGCGGCCAGATAGGGCACGGCGGCCGGAGCCGTCGTCGCATTCAGCACCGCCACAGCGCCTGGCGTGGTCGATGCAGCGGATTGCGCGGTGCTGTGATCCGCCTTGGCCAGCCATTGCGGCAGATTCAGGCCAGCGGCCGTGCCACCCGCCACCAAGCCTGCAATCAACAAGGCAGCATTCAGAGGTTTGATCGTCATGGCAGTTCTCCAACATCAGTGCGGCGGAATATGCCGCTTGGGTTGAAGAGTAAGTGGCGGCGATTAACGCTGGATTAGGCCAAAGTTAGGCCAACGTTAAGGCGGACTTGCGCAAAACTGCCCCAGCGTCGTTCCGCCTCCTTGCCGTACAGGCGTACTGTCTTCGTCGGCGCGCCTAGCTGGGACAATTTTGCGCAAGTCCGCGGCCGGGAAAGCTCAAGCTGACCCGCAACCCGCCCAGCGGTGACTCGCTCAGCGTGATCTGCGCGCCGTGTTGCGCGGCCACGCTGCGCACGATGGCCAGGCCCAGGCCGGAGCCGGCGGTGCTGCCGGGGTTGCGGCGATAAAACCGGTCGAACACCCGCTCGCGCTCGGCCGCCGGTATGCCCGGGCCGTTGTCGTCCACTTGCAGCAGCGGCTGGCCGCCTTCCCCACCGCCTGCCCCACCATCTTGGCTGACGCGCAGCTCGACCCGGCCGGCCGGTGGGCCGTAACGCAAGGCGTTGTCGACCAGGTTGCGCACCAGCGCCGCCAGCGCGGCCGGCTCGCCGCGCACCAGCACCGGCGCGTCGGCTTGCAAACTCAACTCGCTGCCTTGCGCCAAGGCAAAGGGCACGGAATCGGCTAGCACGCCGCGCACCAACTCGCTCAGGTCCAGCGGCTGCAAGGCCAGCGCCGGCCCGCCCGGCTCGGCGCGGGCCAAGGCCAGTAACTGCTCAACCAAACGGGCCGCCCGCTCGATGCCGGCGGTCAACGCGGCCATCGCCTCGGCGCGGCCGGCGGCGTCGGGCGCACGTTGGAGCAACTGCGCTTGCAGCTTCAAGGCGGTCAGCGGTGAGCGCAACTCGTGCGCGGCGTCGGCCACAAAGGCGCGCTGTTGCTCCAGCGACGCACCCAAGCGCTGCAGCAGCCCGTTCAAAGCGCTGACCAGCGGGGCCACTTCATCGGGCAGGCCGGCGCTGGGCAACGGGGCCAGCGACTGCGCATCCCGCTGCCCCACCTCGGCGGCCACCGTGCGCAGCGGCGCCACCGTCAGCGCACTGAGCCACCAGCCCAGCACCGCCAGCAGCGGTGCCAACCAAGCCAGCGGCAGCACCGTGCGCAGGGCGGCAGCGGCAGCCAAGCGCTGCCGAATCTGCACCGGCTGGGCCACCTGGATGATGCGGTCCGGCGTGACCACGCTGTAGGTGCGCCACAGTTGCCCGGCCACATTGATCTCGGCCAAGCCCAGCAGCGCACGCGCCGGCAGGTTGTTGTGGTCACGCGAGGCGTAAATGCTGCGCCCGTCGACGGTCCAGATCTGCACCACAAAGTCCAACTCGCTTTCGCTCAAGGCGCTGGCCTGGCTGGGCGCGATTTCACCTTGGTCGCGCAGCGCCAGCGCCATCTGGCGCAGTTGGTAGTCGAACAGCGTTTCGGACTCGGCCCGCACGCTGTGATACGTGCTGGCCCCCATCACCAGCGCGGCAGCGGCCAGCAACAGCAGCAGCGTCAGCAGCAGCCGGGCCCGCATCGAATTCAGGCTCACGGCGTGCCGTCCCCATTGCCGGTGCTGCTCGCACCACCGCCAGCACCGCCACCACCGGGCTTGCCAACGTAATAGCCGACGCCGCGCACGTTGTGGATGAAGTCGGCCCCCAGCTTGCGGCGCAGCTGGTGAATGTAGACCGACACCGCGTTGCTCTCGATCTCCTCGCCCCAACCGTAGAGCCTGTCTTCCAATTGAGCGCGCGACAGCAGCGCGCCGGGCCGCAGCAGCAAGGCTTCCAGCACCGCCAGCTCGCGCGCCGACAGCAGCACCGGCTGGCCGTCCAGCGTGACTTGGCGGGTCGCAGGGTCCAGCGTCACCGCGCCAAAGGACAGCAGCGGCTGAACGCGCCCGGTGTGGCGGCGCAGCACCGCGCGGATGCGCGCATTCAGCTCATCCAGCTCGAACGGCTTGACCAGATAGTCGTCGGCACCGCTGTCCAGTCCCTTGACCCGCTCGCCCGGCGCGTCGCGGGCGGTCAGCACGATCACCGGCGTGTTGTCCTGGCGCGCCCGCAGCGCCCGCAGCACGCTCAAGCCGTTCTCGGCCGGCGCGTTGGCCTGAGCCGACGCGACCGCCGGGCCACCGGCAGGCAAACCCAGGTCCAACAGCAGCAGATCGAAGCGCTCGCTGGCCAGTGTGGCGTGCGCCGCACTCAGGTCGCGCACCCAATCCACCGCATAGCCTTCCATCCGCAAGGCGGCGCGCAAGCCTTCACCAATCATCAAATCATCTTCAACCAGCAGCAGGCGCATCGGGGCTCACCGTTCTAAAAAAGGTCAGGAAAACAGCAGCAGCAAGCTCATGGTTGAGCGGCCACCCATTCGACCAGCGCATCCAGCGCCGGCCGGCCTTGGGCCGAGGCTTCGGGGTGATTGAGCAGCGCCACCAGCACCCAAGGGCGCTGCTGGGCGTCAACCACATAACCAGCAATCGCCATCACATCACGCAAGGTGCCGGTCTTCAGGCGGGCCTGGCCGGGCGCCAGCGTCTTCAGCCGCCGGCTCAGCGTGCCGTCCACTCCGGCCACCGGCAGCGTGTTCAACAGCTCAGGCGCTTGGCGACCGTCCCAGGCGGTGGCCAGCACGGCCGCCAGTTGCGCCGGGGTGATGCGCTCCAGCCGCGACAGGCCGGAGCCGTTCTCCAGCACCAGGCCGCTGGCGTCGATTTGTCGCTCAGCCAACCATTGCCGCACCACCCGGTCGGACGCCGCCAGCGTCATCTCGTCCGGTGCGGCCTGGTGCGCCGCATCGGCCGCGCCGAGGCGCAAATAGACCAGCCGGGTCAGCGGGTTGTCCGAGCGCTTCATCATGCCGCGCAGCACCTCGCCCAGCGGCCGGCCAAAGTGGCTGGCCAGCACCCGCGCGGCGGCCGGCGTGGCCGCCTCGCGCTCGCCCGGCCCGATCACGCCGCCCAGCTCGCGCCAGATCTGCCGCACCGCACGCGCCGTCAACCACTGCCGATCGAGCAGATTCAACTGGGGTTGCTGGCGGCAATGGCGCGGGAACGCGCCTTGCAGGAGGACGGTCAGCGCGCCGTCGGCCTGTGAGGGCGCTTGTTGTTGAGGCGACGGCTGAACCAGCGGGATTCGCCAGTCCTCGTCCCAGTCGGCGCAGGCCTTGTCGCTGAGCGTCAGCGCGCGGGTGTCCAGCAGGATGCCGGGCCAGGCCGGGTCGGCACGCGCGCTGATTTGGGTGCCGTCCGACTCGATCACGTAGCCGAGCAGATTGGTGTTCAGCTGCAAGGCATCGGGGATGACGTTGTATTGAAACTCGGGCGCTTCGTCAAACGGCGCTTGCCCCAGGTCCAGCCGCGCGGGGCGGAACAAGCTGCGGTCCACCACCAAGCCACCTTGGATCTCGCGCACGCCTTGGTCGCGCAGGCTGCGCAACAGCGTGTTCAGCGCGCCCCAGTCGAGGTCGGTGTCGCCGCCGCCGCGCAAGTAGAGCGGGCCGGGCAACACATCGCCGACCTGCGCCGCGTCCGCCAGCAGATCGGTGCGGCCACGCGCATTCGCGCCCAGCCGGTCCAGCGCCACCACGGTGGTCAGCAGCTTCAACGTCGAGGCCGGCTGCATCGCCTGCGCTGGGTTCGAGCGCAGGCCCCGTTCGCGCTGCGCCAGCGGGAAGGCGACCACCCCCAGCGCGGTTGACGGCAGGCCGGCCCGGTCCAGCGCAAGTTTCACCGGGGCGGGCAGCTCGGTGCTGGGGCGCAAATTGGCGCAACCAGCCAAGCAAAGGGCGGTCAGCAGCACAAGACAGGTCGATTTCAAGGGCATCGGTAGGGGCGCGAATGATTGTTGGTTGGTTGAGTGGAGCAGTGGAGGCCGACTGTATAGCTTGGGTCGCTACCAGAAGGGCGCGCATTCCAGCAGGTTATGCCTGCACGACAAGCATTCATTGCGGTCTACGCAACAAATGCGGTGTGCCCCTATGGCGCGTCGGACAAGTCCTAACGGATCATGTGCTGACAGACCGCGCCAATACGAAGCAAACGCGCCCAGAACGCGTCAAAAATGCGCCCGCCCTCGCAAGAACACACACAAACATCGTTGTAGGAGTAGCCCCATGAAATTGAAAAAACTTGTCCGTAGCCTGGCGCTGATCGGCGTCGGTGCCCACTTGGTGACCACCGCCGTGGCCCAAAGCACCGATGCCGTGCAGAAGATCGAGCGGGTGGAAATCACCGGTTCCAGCATCAAGCGCTTTGCCAAGGAAGGCGCGCTGCCGGTGCAAGTGATCACCGCGAACGATCTGAAAGCACAGGGCATCACCACGGCGGACCAGTTGATCAGCTCGCTCAGCAGCAACGGCAACGGCATGGACAACCTGGCCAGCAACTCCGACGTCGGCGCGGGCTCGGGGCGCGGCAACAACGGTTTGTCCGCTGCCAACTTACGCGGCCAGGGCTCGGCCGCCACGCTGGTGCTGCTGAACGGCCGCCGCGTCGCCTCGGGCGGTTTGAACGGCGGCGTCGTCGACTTGAATTCAATCCCGATGGCCGCCCTGGACCGGATCGAAATCCTGAAGGACGGTGCCTCGGCCATTTACGGCACCGACGCCATCGGCGGCGTCATCAACTTCATCTTGAAGAAGAACTATCGCGGCTTGGAGCTGTCCGCGTTCACCGACATCACGCAAGACGGCGGCGCCAACATCAACCGCTTCAGCCTGACCGGCGGCGCCGGTGACCTGGACCGGGACAAGTACAACGTGCTGTTCTCCATCACCCACAGCGACAGCCAAGCGCTGCGCGCCGACCAGCGCGGCTTCGTCAACACCGTCCAACCGGACCGCGGCTTGTCGGTCGACACGCGCGGCACGCCTTACGCCACCGTGTTCGCCATCAACAGCCTGAACAGCGCGCTGAGCCTGAACAACCTCAGCGCCGCCAACCGCGGCACCGGCCCCAAGCTGCCCGGCGGCACGCAGGTGTTCAACGGCATCAACCCGCTCGACCTGCCCGGCGGCGCCGGTTGCGCCTCGGTGCCCGGCATGGCGGCTTACGACAACGCGCTGTGGGCCTCGCCGGCGGCGGCCTTTGGCTGCACCGTGGACACCGGCCGCATGAGCGTGCTGCAGCAACCGCTGAAGAACACCAATCTGGTCGCGCGCGGCACGCTGGCCCTGGGCGAGCATCAGCTGTTCGCCGAGTTCAACGCCTCGCAAGCCGACTCGGCCAAGACCTTCTCGTCCAGCCAAGTGTCCAGCAGCACCTCGACCACCAGCCCCTTCTACAACCTGGCCTACCCGAGCAGCGGCATAGCCTACAACTCGGTGTTCAGCCAATTGGTCAGCGCCTTCCCGCAACTGTCGGCCAATGCCGGCCTGCCGCTGGCCTTCCGCTGGCGCTGTGTGGCTTGCGGCCCGCGTGAAATCGACACCACCAGCAAGGCCTCGCGCTTTCTGCTCGGCGCCGATGGCCCGCTGCCCTTCCTGAACGCCTGGGACTACCGCGCCGGCGTTTCCACCGCCACCAGCGAGGCCAGCTCGGTGCTGGGCGGCGGTTATTACTTTTCCACCCCGTTTGCCGCCCTCTTGAACACCGGCGTGTTGAATCCGTTCTTGCTGGACGGCCAGACGCAAACGGCTGCGGCCACGACCGCGCTGCAAGCGGCGTCGGCCAACGGGGTCACGCTGTACGGCGGCAAATCGACGCTGGTGCAGGCCGATGCCACTGCGACCGGGCCGCTGTTCAAGCTGCCGGCCGGCGATGTGATGGCGGCGGTCGGGGTGGACATGCGCACGGAGAAGTTCAACTTCAACGGCAACGCCACCGCCCTGGCCACGCAGACGGCGATCTTCAACGCGCCGTTCGACAGCGTCAACACGCTCAACACCGTGCAGCGCGATGTCAAGGCCGTGTTCACCGAAGTGCTGGTGCCGATCACGCAGCGGCTGGAAGCGACGCTGGCCGTGCGGCATGACGAGTACACAGGCTTCGGCGGCACGACCAACCCGAAGGTCTCGTTCCGCTACACCCCGGTGGAGCAGTTGCTGACGCGCGGCTCCTACAGCACCGGCTTCCGCGTG
>CANFYD010000085.1 GCA_947450745.1 Burkholderiales bacterium | reverse complement strand
TACGACGGCACGTTTGAAGGCCCGATGACGATGCGCAAGGCCTTGGCCAAGTCGAAGAACATGGTCTCGATCCGGGTCTTGAACTCGATCGGCGTCGGCTATGCCCAGCAGTGGCTGACCCGCTTCGGCTTTGAGGCCGAGAAGCATCCGGCCTATTTGACGATGGCGCTGGGAGCCGGCTCGGTCACGCCGATGCAGATGGCGCAGGGCTTTGCCGTGTTTGCCAATGGCGGCCACCGCGTGACGCCGCTGCTGATTGCCAAGCTGACCGACAACAAGGGCAAGCTGCTGTACGAGGCACCCGCCACGCCGCTGGGCGAGGACAGCCGCGTGATCGAGGCACGCAATGCCTTCTTGATGACCAGCCTGCTGCAAGAAGTGACCCGCAGCGGCACGGCGGCCAAGGCGCAGGCGCAACTGAAGCGTCCGGACATCTACGGCAAGACCGGCACCACCAACGATTCGATGGACGCCTGGTTCGCCGGCTACCAGCAAGAGGTCGTGGCGGTGGTGTGGATAGGCTATGACCAGCCGAAAAAGCTGGGCGACCGCGAAACTGGCGGCGGCTTGTCCTTGCCGGTGTGGATCGAGTACATGCAGTTCGCCTTGCGCGGCGTCGCGGTGTCCGAGCCGAGCGCCCCCGAGGGCGTCGTCAATCTGAACGGCGAGTGGTACTACGACGAGTACGCCGGCAACTCCGGCGTGCGAGCTCTCAGCCTCGACGACGGCAAGGTGCCGCGCAATGCCAGTGAAGACGAGAAGAAGAGCATCCTCGACCTCTTTAAGCGCTGAGCGCGAGGGTGAGCGCTTTCTACTGCGCGGCCGCTATGCGTCGTTGGCACCCGTGGTGCCCAAGCCAGCTCATGCCGGCACTTCGCTGCCAAGGCCAAAAGAGCCCGCGGGTCTAGACCCGCCCTACATCGCTGCTACCGAGCCGGTCATTCCACCAAACTTGGCGGCGGCGTAAAAATCAGCGCTTGGCCGCCCTGAGCGCTGGCCAGGGTGGACAGCATGGTGTGGAATTCAGTGCCAATCTTGGTGTCCAGCCACGCGCCATCACAAAAGCGGAAGTGGAAGCCACCGGCCCGCGCCGCCAGCCACAGCTCTTGCAGCGGGGCCTGGGTGTTGAGGATGATCTTGCTGCCGTTGGTGAAGCTCAATTCCAGCAAGCCGCCACTGCGGAAGCTGTCGATGTCGATGACATCGCTGTCCAGCCAGCGGTCAACCTGCGTTTCGATGCCGTCCAACACCGCCCGCGTGCGTGCACGGTAATCGACGTCAGACAAAGGGGTGGCGGCGGGAGCGGGAGCTGAATGGACAGACATGGGGCGATAAACTTCCTGAATGATGAAAAAGAATCTCTCAACAAGTGTAGGCGGGCCCTCAAAAGGCCAGAGTCAATCAAGGGCAAGGCGCAGCAGCCGAATGGCGTTTGCGCTGGGGCTGCTGCTGCTCGCTGCGGGCTGCGGGCAAAAGGGAGCGCTGACCTTGGCTGCGCCAACATCAGCACCGATGGCCGCAAGCAGTGCGGCTTCCGCAACCAGCAAATAGCTCGGGGCCTCGCCGGCTGAGACTCAAGCGCGGGCTTCCTCCACCGCATGGCAGGCGACGCGCACGCCCTGGAATTCCTGCAGCAGCGGGCGCTCGATCTTGCAGCGCTCGTTGGCCAGCGGGCAGCGCGGGTGAAAGCTGCAGCCGCTCGGGGGATTCAAGGGGTTGGGCACTTCACCCTGCACCGGTGTGCGAGCGCGGCCGGTCATGTGGATGTCGGGGATCGCGTCCAGCAACATGCGCGTGTATGGGTGGCGCGGCCGGGCGAACAGCTCCGCCTTGTCGGACAGTTCGACCAATTGCCCCAGATACATCACGCCGACCTGATCCGCCACATGGCGCACCACGGCCAGGTTGTGCGAGATGAACAAATAGGTCAGGCCGCGCGCGCGCTGCAAGTCCTTCATGATGTTGAGCACTTGCGCCTGCACCGACACATCGAGCGCCGAGGTCGGCTCGTCGCAGACCAGAAACTCCGGCTGCGTGGCGAGTGCTCGGGCGATGGAAATGCGCTGCCGCTGGCCGCCGGAAAACTGATGCGGGAACTTGACGCTGTCCAGCGCCGACAAGCCGACCGATTCCAGCAACTCGCCGACGCGCACGCGCAGCTCGGCTTCGTCCGTCATCAGCCCATGCTCGCGCAGCGGCTCGGCCACGATGTCCTGCACCTTCCAGCGCGGGTTCAACGAGGCATAGGGGTCCTGAAAAATCATCTGCATGCGCCGGCGCAAGCCCAAGGCCTCGCTGGAGGCCAAGGTCTTGGCGGCATCCACACCGTCAAAGCTGACCGTGCCGCGGGTCGGCTCGTACAAGCCGACCAGCAAGCGCGCCACCGTGCTTTTGCCGCAGCCGGACTCGCCCACCAAGGCCAAGGTCTTGCCACGTTCGATGCTGAAGCTGACGCCGTCCACTGCGTGCACGAACTGCTTGCTGCGCCGCTCCAGCACCCGGTTCAACCAGGGCGCCGACACGTCGAAGGTCTTGCTCAGGTCGCGGACCTGCACCAGTGGGGGAAGAACAGCAGGAACAACTGTCGGATGAACTGCGGGGATAGACGGATTCATCGGGCGACCTCGGTCTGTGCCGCATGCAGCCAACAGGCCGCGCGGGTGCTACCGACCGTGATCAGGTCGGGGCGCTCGACGCGGCAGCGGTCAAAAGCTTGGGGGCAGCGCGGGTTGTAAGCGCAACCTTGGGGAATCGCATTCAGGCGCGGCATCGCCCCGTCGATCTGCAGCAAGCGCTCGCGGTCATCGTCCATCGACGGGATCGCGCCCATCAGACCGACGGTGTACGGGTGGGCCGGGCTGTGGATGACGTCGTGCACCGGGCCGATCTCGGTCACGCGCCCGGCGTACAGCACGGCCACCCGGTCGCAGGTTTCAGCGATCACGCCCATGTCATGGGTGACCAGCATCACGGCGGCGCCCTGCTCTTTGCAGATGCTTTTCAGCAAGGCAATGATCTGCGCCTGGATGGAGACATCAAGCGCCGTCGTCGGCTCATCGGCGACGATCAATTTGGGCTGCCCGGCCAAGGCCAGCGCAATCACCACGCGCTGCCGCATGCCGCCGGAAAACTGATGCGGATATTGGTCGATGCGCGCCGCAGCGGCCGGGATGCCGGTCTGGTCCAGCAGCTCGATCGCACGCTTGCGGGCTTGCGCGTCGCTCAAGCCCAGATGGGTCGTGATGGTTTCCATCAACTGCCGGCCGACCGTGTACAGCGGGTTCAACGAGGTCAGCGGGTCCTGGAAAATGGCCCCGATCTGGCGGCCACGGATCTTGCGCATCTGCTCGTAGGGCAGGTTGTCGATGCGCCGCCCTTCCAGCAGGATCTCGCCGCCGGCGATCCGGCCGGGCGGGTCGAGCAGGCCGATGATGGCCGCGCCGGTCAAGGATTTGCCGGCCCCGGATTCGCCCACCACGCCGAGGATTTCGCCCGGCGCAATGTCAAACGAGATGTCATCCAGCGCCAGCAAGGTGCCGCGCCGGGTCGGGAACTCCACGCGCAAATGGCGTACTTCAAGCAAGGGTGTCGTCATGTCCGAAGTCTTCAACGCAAACGGGGATTCAAGGCGTCACGCAACCAGTCGCCCAGCAAATTGACGCTCAGGGCGATCAGCACCAGCATGGCACCGGGCCAGATCGTGATCCACCACTCGCCCGAGAACAAAAAGTCGTTGCCGACGCGGATCAAGGTGCCCAGCGACGGACTGGTCGGTGGCACGCCCACACCCAAAAAGGACAAGGTGGCTTCGGTGATGATGGCCGCCGCGACCTGGATGGTGGCCAGCACCAGCACCGGACCCAGCACATTGGGCAGCACGTGGCGGCGCATGATGCGGCCGGACGACACACCGATGACGCGCGCCGCCTGCACATATTCCTTGTTGCGCTCCACCATCGTCGAGCCGCGCACCGTACGGGCGTATTGCACCCAGCCGGTCAAGGAAATGGCCAGAATCAGCACCAGAAACGCCAGCGACTCATGCGCGTTCGGGAACATCGCCCGGCCCACGCCGTCGATCAGCAGCGCAATCAGAATCGACGGGAAGGACAGCATCACATCGCAGATGCGCATGATGAAGGCGTCCACCTTGCCGCCGACAAAGCCGGACAGCAGGCCCAGGCCCACGCCGATCACCATCGACACCAGCACCGACGCAAAGCCGACGAAGAGCGAGATGCGCGCGCCGTACATCAAGGCGGACAGCAGGTCGCGGCCCTGGTCATCGGTGCCGAGCAGATATTTGCTGCTGCCGCCCTCCATCCAGGCCGGCGGCAAGCGTGAATCCATCAACTCCAGCGAAGCCAGATCGAACGGGTTGTGCGGCGCCACCCACTCGGCGAACAGCGCGCAAAAGATGCAAATGAAGGCAATCACCGCCGCCATGATGGCCACCGGCGAGGACTTGAACGAGAACCAAACGTCGCCGTCAAAAAAGCGGTGCCAGCGCCCCGGTTCGGCCAGCGGGGTGGTGGGTGATGCAGGTGTTGCAGGTGAGGTCATGGCTGATTGCGCAGTTTGGGCTGGGTGGCTAGGAGCGGCATCAATGGGCTTTACCTTCCACACGCAAGCGCGGGTCCACCGCGAAATAGAGCAAGTCAACCAACAGATTGATCGCCACGAAGATGAAGGAGATCAGGCATAAATAGGCCGCCATCACCGGAATGTCGGCGAACTGCACCGCCTGAATGAACAGCAGCCCCATGCCGGGCCACTGGAACACCGTCTCGGTGATGATGGCAAAGGCGATCAGCGAGCCGAGTTGCAGCCCGGTGATGGTGATCACCGGCACCAAGGTGTTGCGCAGCGCGTGGCCGAAATAAACGCTTCGGTTGCTCAAGCCGCGCGCCCGGGCGAAGCGGATGTAGTCGGTGCGCAGTACCTCCAGCATCTCCGAGCGCACCAGCCGCATGATCAAGGTCAACTGAAACACCGACAAGGTGATGGCTGGCAGCAGCACATGGCGCAGGCCATCGGCCGTCAGCAGGCCGGTGGTCCAACTGCCGATGGCCATCACATCGCCACGGCCAAAGCTGGGTAGCCATTTCAGCCAAACGGCAAACACCAGAATCAGCAAGATGCCAATCAAGAACGTCGGCAGCGACACGCCCAGCAGCGACAACATCATCAGCAGTTGCGAGCTGGCGCGGCCGCGTCGCAAGGCCGCATAAACCCCCAGAGGAATGCCCAGCCCCAGGGCGATCAGGCCGGCGACCAGCGACAACTCCAGCGTGGCTGGAAAGCGCTCGATGATCAGCGTGGACACCTTGCGGCCTTGACGCAGGCTGAGACCGAATTCGCCCTGCACGGCATTGCCGATGAAGCGCGCGAACTGCACCGGAAACGGTGCATCCAGCCCCAGATCCTTGCGCAAGGCAATGCGCTGCTCCTGCGTGGCGTCTTGCCCCAGCAGGTTGGTGACAGGATCGCCGACATATTGAAACAACATGAAAGCAACGAAAGCGACCGTGAGCATCACGATCACCGCTTGGGCGAGGCGTCTGAGGATGAAAACTAGCATGTCGGTTGGGGGCGGCTCGTCATGGATTGCAGGAAGCCATTGTCACGGCAAAGTCGATAGCTGATTCCATGCAGGAATCAGGCCCACAAGACAAGGGTAAACCCTCCATTAGACCCCGACTCAAAACTGCAGGCTGCCGGATTGCGCTTGTTGTTGTTCGTTCAGCAGCAGGATGCTGCCGTAGCAAGCTTCGGCGCGGCTGCCGGTGTTGTCCGAGTCGGTCATCATGGCCAGAGTGACCAGATTGCCGGCCGGCTCGCCGAAGGCCAGTTGGTAATCGGCCTGCACATTGCGACGCAGGCGCTGCCAACTGCGTGCGCTCTTTTTACCGGAGCCGACCACGATCTTGCGGATGCGGTCGCTGCGGGTGCTGATGATGACGGTACCGGGTGCGGCGCTGGCATCCCAGACATACATCAGCGTTGCGAACGGTGGCGCCTCACCGGTCAAGGTCTCGGCCAACTCGAACTGCATGCGGTTGCGCATCGACAAACGGCCTGTGTCGCCGTCAAAGCCGAGCAGCAGTCGCGCCGGGGCGTCATCGGTCTGCGCGTCGGCTACCGTCGCCGTCGGCTCGTGGTCGCTGATCCACCAATCGAATTGCAGCGTGTCGAGTTGGCCGGGGGCGACATGCAAGGCCCTGCGCCACAGGCTGACCGATTGTTCCGAACGTGCCAGCACACAGGCTTGGCCCTCGCGGTGAACAAAAGAGTAGTTCGTCGCTCGCTTGCCCGGCAACTCGCGCGCCGACCAGTCGGCGAGGTTGGCGGGCATCGGCTCGCTGAGCGCAGCAGGTCCACTCGCGCAACCGGTCAGAACGCCGCACACCGCAGCGATCAAGCCACCCTTCAGCCAGTTCGAAGACGACTTCATTCGGATCTCCACCCAGCACGTCAAATGCACAGGGCATAAAAAAAGGCCGCACAAGGCGGCCGGAGTTCAAGCGGCAAGCAGGTCGGGTGAACGACCTGCTTGCGTCAAGAATCAGAAGCGGTGACGCATGCCGACGATGAAGCCATCACGCGTGGTGGCACCGTTGGCGAGGGTCAACATACCACCGATCTTGGTGTGGTCGTATTCGATGTAGGCATCGGTACGCTTGGAGAACGCGTAATCGGCCACGACGTTGAAGAAGTCGCCCTTGCCTTCGCCAGCGGCTGAAGTGCCCTTCTGGTCGGCACGCCAGTAATGCGCGCCCAGGTTCAGCTGAGGTGTCAGCTGATAAGTTGCGCCCACGCTGTACATGTCACGGCTCTTGGCCAAGGCGGAATTGGCGTTCAATGCACCGGCGATCGAACCTGCGTAGGTGGCGATCAAGGTGGCGTTGAAGCCAGTGTCAAAGCTGTTACGCGCCCAAGCGGCCGACAAATACCAAGGACCGCTGGTCCAGCCACCGCCGAACGTCGTGGCCTTGACCTTTTTGCCAGCGGTGTCGTTGACTTCCAAGTAAGCGCCGCCGACAGCGAAATCGCCCATCGCGTAGCGCAGCAAGCCGCCCAAGGACTTGCCATTGGTGCCCACGCCTGTGGCATTGCCTTCACCGGCACTGGCTTGCAGTTCACCGCGCAGGCCGCCCGATTCGATCAGGTACTTGACCATGTTGTCATTACGAGCACCCAGCGACATGCCGATTTCAGGCTTGTACGCCTCGACATAAGGCGAGTACTTGTAGGACGCGTAGGTCGAGGTGTAGATGTCGAACAAGACGTTGTACTGACGGCCCAGCGTGATGCGGCCGAAGTCGCTCGACTGCAGACCGACCCATGACTGGCGCCAGAAGTCGCCGGCTGCGGCGGTACCGGTGTCCGAACTCAGGCGGTGCTCAAGATTGGCGATGGCTTTCAAGCCGCCACCCAAGTCTTCAGTGATGTTGAAACCCAACCGGCTTTGCGACATGCCGCCAGGAATGACGGAAGAAATCGACTGGTTGTTGGTAGCAGCGGTTGCGCCAGCGTTGGTGGTGTAGCGCACGCCCACATCCATGATGCCGTACATCGTGACGCTGGACTGAGCCCAGACGGCGGAACTGCTGGCGGCCAGAACGGCGAGTGCCAAATATGATTTTTTCATTGATGTCTCCTGCTGATGAACTCGAACACCGCAATTCTGCGGTATTCCTGCGGCTTGCGAACCGTGGCTGTTGCAGTCAACCCACAAGCGCTAACCCTGTCATCCAAACGACTTTGCTAAAAATCAACCCAAACGAAAAAAAGCCGCCCGAAGGCGGCTTTTAGCTCAAGGACGAAGCTGGCTCAGCGATTAGAAGCTGTGCTTGACGCCAACGTCGAAGCCGCCTGAACGGCCATCGGCACCGACCTTCGGGCTGCCGCCATTCAGCGCGAACGTAGCGTTCTTGCCGTTGTCGATCAGGGCCACGGTGGTGTACAGCGCGGTGCGCTTGGACAGGTTGTAGATGTAGCCGGCTGCGTACAGCTTGGCATCACCCAGACCAGCGATGACGGTGGTCTTGTTCGTGTACTTCGAATCGGTGAACGATGCGAACACCGAGCCCGCGCCGACAGGAGCCGTCACAGCCAGGGTGTAGATCTCTTGCTCAGCGGGGCTGAACTTGGTGGTCGAGTAAGTGGCCATGGCCTTGACCATGCCGAAGTCATACGAACCGCCCACGGTCATCAGCTTGAACTTGTTGTTCACGCCTGTCTCAGCATAAGCAGCGCTGACATTCAAAGCGTCCAGCTTGTAGCCAACGCGGCCGCTGAACATCTTCTTGGCAGCGGTACCTTCGCCGGCAGCGGCGTCAACCGAACCGTAGAAACCACCCAGATTGCCTGGCAAGATGTAAGTCGCTTCGTTGTCGTAGCGGCTCAGATCAGCACCGCTACCCAGCGCGCTGTACACCTGAGCAACCGAACCCAGGCCAGTCGTGGCGGTCGGGTCAAAATCTTCAATCTGCAGGCGAGCCGAAGTCTTGAAACGGCCCAGACGAACTTCACCGAAGTCGCCCATCAAGCTGATGGTCGAACGACGTGCCCAGAAGGCCGTGTCGGTCGTGCCAGAGTCAACGTTGATGGCGCTTTCCAGCCAGAAACCAGCCTTCAGACCGCCGCCCAGATCTTCAACGCCGCGCACGCCAAAACGGCTGGTGCTGCTACCGCCAGAAGCCAAGCCCGTGACCGACTGACCATTGGCCGAGGTGTAACGGACTGCAGCGTCAACGATGCCGAACAGTGTGACCGACGATTGAGCAGCGGCGACGCCAGCGAATGAGCCCAAAACGGCCAAAGCGACAATAGATTTCTTCATTCGATACTCCAAAAAATTCAATGAGGTCCCGTCCTGCACCCTGGTGAAAGGGGCCGCCGAGCCAATCGCCTAAGTGGCAACCCTAGTATTCGACCATTGGTTTGAAGAATTGGAACCGTTAGACCTTCTAAAAGTGAAGAAGCGTTGCAAGCTCACAACGAAAATGAGTTATCACAATTCCTTAACAATACCAATGGGCCTTTCCAGCGGTTCCCAGCGCAAATCGCATAAAACGTACACTTTGGCCGCCTCGGATTGAAAATAATCCGCTTATCTAAGCCATTAGTCGCACCCCACCTCGAGCACACGCCATGACCTCACGCCCCCCGCTGAGCGACCTTGATCGCCTGCTTGCCAGCCTTGATCACGGCCTACGCACCGTCTTCGCCAAACCTGTCGCCGCCAGACCTACACCGCGCCCAGCCACCACAACGCAGGCCGATGGGCTGCCTTGCGCTGCAACTGCTGCACCCGAGCTACTGACCGACGCGCAGGCCCAGTTGTCCGGCGCGCTGATGCGTATCAATCACGTCGGGGAAATTTGCGCCCAGGCGCTTTACCAGTCGCAATCGCTGGTGACTCGCAACCCGGCGCTGCGCGAACATTTCGCCCACGCCGCCCAAGAAGAGCTTGATCACTTGGCTTGGACACATCAACGCGTGACCGAGCTGGGCACGCACACCAGCTACCTGACGCCGCTCTGGTACGCCGGCGCGTTTTCGGTCGGTTGCCTGGCCGGATTGGTGAGCGACCGCATCAGCCTGGGTTTTGTGGTCGAGACCGAACGGCAGGTCGAGCAACATCTGGCCACTCATTTGGATCGCCTGCCGGCCGAAGACCTCAGCTCCAAGGCCATCGTGGCCCAGATGAAGCTAGAGGAAGCGCGCCATGCCGAGGAAGCGCTGGCCGCCGGTGCGCAAGCGATGCCGGCTCCCGTCAAACTGATGATGAAGATGGCGGCCAAGGTGATGACCCGCACCGCCCACTACATTTGAATCAACCCTCGACCAGCGCCACCGAGGTCGTGATGGCGGCCGTCTTGCCCAGCATGATGCTGGCCGAGCAGTACTTCTCGTGCGACATGGCCACCGCGCGCTCCACCGCCTCTTGCTTCAGCGCGCGTCCGGTGACGACAAAGTGCATGTGAATAGCGGTGAATACCTTGGGCTCGGTGGTGGCTCGCTCGGCCCGCAGCTCTACTTTGCAACCGCGCACATCGTGGCGGCCGCGCTTCAGGATCAGCACCACGTCATAGGCGGTGCAACCCCCAGTGGCGGCCAACAGCGTTTCCATCGGCCGAGGTGCCAAGTTGTGCCCTCCGCCCTCGGGCGCGCCGTCCATCGTCAGCAGGTGGCCGCTGCCCGTTTCGGCGACAAAGGCCATGCCCTCGTTGCCCATCCAATTGATCGTGCACTCCATGTCCGCAACTCCAAAAATCAAACAAACCCAGAAATATTCACGCAAATATATTGCAGTGCAGCATAACCTGACGCTAAACTCCGTCCCAAGCGAGTGAGATCTGTGTTGACCCTTCCGGATCTTGCCCGCACCCCTTGTCTCCTCCACCGCCTCCATGGTGGATTCAGCCCGAGCTTGAAAAAGCTTGGGCTTTTTTTTGGCCGATCGAGACCGGCCGTCAGGGACTGAGGGCAGCTATCGGTCCAGCAACGCTGGCTTATCATGCTGCGCTGCAATAGTTTTGCTTTGGAGATCTCATGGCCGGCCCCGCAAGAGCGCGCATCAACAACAACAAAACCAGCGTCAAGACAGCGCGCAAACCCGCAGCAGCAGCAGCAGCCACAGCGAGCCCCGCAGCCGTGCCCGAACTGCCCAGCCTGACCCACGGCGGCAATAGTTATCT
>CANFYD010000084.1 GCA_947450745.1 Burkholderiales bacterium | reverse complement strand
GAAGCGCCGGCCTACCTGACGGCTTGCGGCTTGGCGATGCGGAGGTTTCACCCGTGATTTTGATCAACCTGCTGCCCTACCGGGAAGAAAATCGGAAACGGCGCAAGAACGCATTTTTTGCCGGTTTGGGATTGGCCGCTTTGGTGGGCGTTGGCTTGGTGGTCGCGGCTTACGCCTTGCTGCAATATCTGAGTGCCGAGCAACAGCGTCGCAATCAATATTTGAGTACCGAAATTGCTCGGCTCGACACCCAGATCAAGGATATTGCCAATCTGCGCTCAGAAATTGAATCATTGAAATCGCGCCAACGTGCGGTCGAGGATTTGCAGACCGACCGCAACACGCCGGTGCATTTGCTGACTGAGTTGGCCCGCCACACACCCGAAGGCGTTTATTTGACGGCCATCCGGCAAGTCGACAAGGTGGTGACGGTGAACGGTATTGCCCAGACCAACGAGCGAGTTTCGGAGTTTTTGCGCAACACCTCGCGCAATTCGGAGTGGCTGGAAGGCCCGGAGCTGGTGGAAATCAAGGTGGCGAACCTGAGCACCAGCAGCCGCGATCAGAAGCGCTTGTTTGATTTCTCCTTGCGTATTTCGTTGAAAGCGCCCGCGCGCGACACATCCGCCGGTGCTGGCGGCGCAGCCATCCCGCCGGCAGGGGTTTCCAAAGACGCCGCTGCGGCCAAAAAGTCCTGAAGGCAAGCATGGCGAGCAAGGCTTTATCGATCAAGTTTGACCTGAACGCCTGGGGTGAGGGAGCGGCGGAGCAGTTTCGCGGCCTCAATCCGAAGGAGCCCGGCCAGTGGCCGTTGCTGCCCAAGTTGGCGGTGTCCTTTGCCGTCGCTTTGGCGGCGGCGGCGCTCGGGTGGTTTTTTGTGCTGGCCGATGTGCAGTCGGCCTTGCAAGTGGAGCGGGACCGCGAACCGGTGCTGAAAGAAGATTACCGCGGCAAGCTGGCGCAAGCGGTCAACCTGCCTGAGCTGCGCAAGCAAAAAAGTCAGGTTGAGGAATATGTGACGCAGCTGGAAAAGCAGCTGCCGGGCAAGGCCGAGATGGATGCGCTGTTGTCCGACATCAACCAGGCCGGTCTCGGCCGTGGCCTGCAGTTCGAGCTGTTCCGGCCCGGTCAAGTGGTGGTCAAGGACTACTACGCCGAGCTGCCAATTTCGCTGCGCGTGTCGGGCCGTTATCACGACATCGGTGCGTTTGCCGCCGATGTGTCGAACCTGTCGCGCATCGTCACGCTGCACAACTTGAGCGTGGTGGCCCCGACGGGCAAGGACGCCGGCACCAGCCTCAGCATGGAAGCGACGGCGCGCACCTATCGTTATCTGGACGTGCTGGAAGTGGCCGAGCAAAAGAAGACGGCCGCCAAAGCCACGGCGGGGGCCAAGAAATGAGCGCCGCCGTGAGGGTTCGATCGGTCGGCGCGCTGTTGTTGAGCGCGTTGTTGCTGGTGGCCTGTTCCGCCGACATGGATGAGTTGCAGCAATGGATGGAGCTGCAAAAGCGCCAGGCCAAGCCGACGATCAAGCAGTTGGTGCCGCCGAAGAAGTTTCTGCCCCAGCCCTACGAGGCCAGTGCCGGTGTCGAGCCGTTCAGCGCGCAAAAGCTCAGCGTGGCTCTCAAGCAAGAAGCTTCACAGCCGAACTCGATGCTGAGCGCCGAAATGAGCCGGCGGCGCGAGCCGCTGGAAGCTTATCCCTTGGACAGCATGTCCATGGTCGGCAGCATCACGCGTCAGGCCCAACGCTCCGCCCTGTTGCGGGTGGACAACTTGCTTTACCAGGTCAAGAGTGGTGACCACCTGGGCTTGAACTTTGGACGAGTGATGAAAATCAGCGAAACCGAACTCACCTTGCGGGAAGTCGTCCAGGACGCTGCAGGCGAGTGGATTGAACGCACCAGTACCCTCCAGCTCCAGGAGAAGGGACGATGAGAACATTGCAGGAAGTGACCCGGATGAGCCCAGTTTGCAAATCTGACCGTTGGGGCAAAGTCGGCTCCGCCCTGGTCTTCGTGATGGGGTTGTGGGCGGCGACGCAAGCGACGGCCCAAACGACGGGGCAAACTGCGGTGCGCGCCATCAACAGCACGCAGCAATCGGGTGTGGAGGTGGTGCGCATCGAGTTGTCGGAGTCGCTCGCCGAGGTGCCCAAGGGCTTCACCGTCCTGACCCCGCCGCGCATCGCGATCGATCTGCCCGGCGTGGTCAACGGCCTTGGCCGTTCGGTGGTCGAGATCAACCAGGGCAATTTGCGCTCGGCCAATGTGGCGCAGGCGGGCGAGCGCACCCGCATCGTGCTGAACCTGCGCCAGGCGTCCGGCTACCGTGCTGAGTTGCAGGACAAGGCCTTGCTGCTGATCCTCGAAAACACGCCCGGCGTCGTCGCTGCAGCCTCGGCGGCTTCTAGCAACGAGCCGCTGCATTTTGCCCAGAGCATGAATGCCGCGCCGCAGATGCTCCGCGACATCGACTTCCGCCGTGGCCAGGACGGTGCCGGCCGCATCATCGTCAACCTGCCGAGCAACCAGGTCGGCGTCGATATTCAACAGCAAGGCCAGAACCTGGTGGTCGAGTTCCTGCGCTCGGGCCTGCCCGAAGCGCTGCGCCGCCGTCTCGATGTGGCCGACTTCGGCAGCCCGGTGCAGACGGTGAGCACGACCCAGATCGGAGACCGCGTGCGCATGGTGGTCGAGCCCAAAGGGGCGTGGGAGCACAGCGCCTACCAGAGTGACAACCAATTCGTGCTGGAGGTGCGGCCGCAAAAGGTCGACCCGAACAAGCTGACGGCCGGGCCGGGCTTTGCCGGCGACAAGCTGTCGCTGAACTTCCAGAACATCGAAGTGCGCGCGCTGTTGCAGGTGATTGCCGACTTCACCAACTTCAACGTGGTAACCAGCGACACCGTCACCGGCAGCGTGACCTTGCGGCTGAAAGATGTGCCCTGGGATCAGGCGCTCGACATCATCTTGCAGGCCAAGGGTCTGGGGCTGCGCAAGTCCGGCAACGTGCTGTGGATCGCGCCGAAGGATGAGCTGGCCGCAAAGGAAAAGCTGGAGCTGGAATCGAAAGCCCAGATCGCCAACCTGGAGCCGGTGCGCACCCAGTCCATCCAGCTCAACTACACCAAGGCCGAAGAAGTGGCCAAGGGCTTGAGTGGACAGAACTCGGGTGGGGGCAACAGCAGCGGCGCGGGCGGTTCGTCCGGCGGCGGGCAGAGCCCGTCGCGCATCTTGTCGACGCGCGGCAGTGTGATTTTCGAGGCACGCACCAACCAGTTGTTCATCACCGACATCCCGTCCAAGCTCGAAGAGATACAGGCCATGATCGCCAAGATAGACATCCCGGTGCGCCAGGTCTTGATCGAGGCCCGCATCGTCGAGGCGGACGACAAATTTGGCCGTTCGCTGGGTGTCAAGTTGGGTTCGCAGGATTTGCGCGGCGTGCAGGGCGGCATCCCGGGTTACAACGTCGGCGGCAGCAATTACGTCACCCTGGGCGGCAATTACAACGGCGTGGGCTACCAGACTCAGCAGGGGCCGGCCGCCAATTACAGCAACAGCCAGTTCATCAACTTGCCGGCCAATGTCTCGTCGGACAGTTTTGGCGGGGCCAACGCCACGACTTTTGCGCTGTCCTTGTTCAGCGCCACGGCCAACCGCTTTTTGAACCTGGAGCTGTCGGCGCTGGAGGCGGACGGCAAGGGCAAGATCGTTTCCAGCCCGCGGGTCATTACCGCCGATCAGGTCAAAGCCTTGATCGAGCAGGGTGAGGAGTTGCCCTACCAGGTCGCCACCGCCAGCGGCGCCACGTCGATCCAGTTCCGCAAGGCCAATCTGAAGTTGGAAGTGACGCCGCAGATCACGCCCGAGGGCAATGTGATCCTCAACGTGGACGTCAACAAGGACAGCCGCGGCACGCTGACGCCGCAGGGCTACGCGATCAACACCAAGCATGTGCAGACCCAGGTGTTGGTGGAAAACGGCGGCACCGTGGTGATCGGCGGCATCTTTACCCAGGACGAACGCGAGGATGTGTCCAAGGTGCCGGTGCTGGGCGACATCCCCTACTTGGGCAATTTGTTCAAGAACAAGTCGCGCACCTCAAGCAAGACCGAGTTGCTGATCTTCCTGACGCCCAAGGTCGTCAGCGACCGGTCGACGGTGCGGTAGCCGCTACATAAATTGATGGCTGCGCAGTGAGCGTCGGCGTTGCAGGAGTTTTTGAAATGAATAAATTGATTTGGTTCAAGCGAGCGGGCCTGCGGGCGCTGGCGGCTGTGGCCCTGGGCGCTGTGTTAGCCGCGTGCGGCGGTGGTGGTGGCGGTGCTGATGCAGGAACGCCGGTGCTCGGTGGGGCCAGCGCGGTCACGGGCACGACGCCCAGCACGCTGGTGGCTTTGGCGCTGGTGGCGGATAAATCGACGATTCCCAATTCCGGTGCGGAGGTCGTGACCTTCACCGTCACCGCGCTGGCAGCCGGCAATGCCGCGTTGACCGGCATCGCCGTGCCCATCACCGTGGCCGTGGACAGCGGTGCCATCGTCACCCCTTCGGCCAAAACGACCAGCACGACGACGGGTTCGATGACGGCGGTGGTGCAGTTGACCGACAAGACCAGCCGCACGGTCAAGGTCACGGTCAGCAGTGGCAGCGGGACTGCCAGCATCACCAAGACCACCAGCTTCGATGTGGTCGACAGCGTCAACGGCAGCAAGGTGGCCGACTTGGCCCTGGTGCTGGACAAGACCAGCATTCCGAACAATGGCAGCGAGAGCGTCAAGCTGACGGTGACTTCGCTGGACGCCTCCCGCAACGCGATCGGCGGCTCGCCGGTCAGCTTTGCCGTCTTGAGCGATGTGAGCAACGGGGCGGTGGTCAACGCTCTCGGCAAGACCAGCACCGACGCCACCAGCGGGCAATTGGTCGCCGATGTCAGCTTGGCCAGCAACCACACCAACCGCGCCATCACCGTGCAAGCCACCAGCGGCACGGTCGTGCGGACGATCAGTTTCGATGTGATCACCGCCCTGTCCGTTGTCCCCAAGGCCAACGACTTGACGATGACCTTGAGCAAGCTCAGCGTCGGCAACTCCGGCGGCGATTCCGTCGATGTGGTGGTGACGGCGGTCGATGCGTCGCGCAATGCAGTGGCCGGCATCAAGGTGGCATTTTCGGTCGACAGCAATGCGATTGTGGTGGTCGGCAACAGCACCACCGATGCCAATGGCCAAGCCAAGGCCAACGTACAGATTGGCGCTGACCGCACCAACCGGACGGTGACGGTGACGGCGAGCAGCGATGCGCTGTCGCGCCAAGCGGCGTTCAAGGTCACCGGGGCCAAGTTGCAGGCCACCCTGGTGCCGTCGACGCTGCGCAACGGTGAAACCGGGCGGGTCGAGTACACGCTGACCGACTCCAATTCCAACCCGATGACCCTGGTCGACATCACCGTCAACGGACCCGGCGCTGCGACCAAGACCGACAAAACCGACTCCAACGGTAAATATTCATACGTCTACGTGGCCACCGGTGCCGGCCCCACACCGATCAGTGCCACTGCCGGTGGGACCAGCGTGGTCAGCACGATTCAGATTGACGCCAGCGTGTCCGATGTGCCGGCAGCCACCAGCATCGCGTCGGCCACCTTCACCGCTTCTTCGGTCGTCGTCAATGTCAACGCGGTGGGCAGCATCGAAAACCGGGTGGAGCTGCGTTTGCTGTTCCGCAGCAGCAAGAATGAGCCGATTCCGAACGTTCGGGTGCGGCTGGGCTTTGGTGCCAACACCTCGGGCACCGATGCCGACATCAGCTCGGGCAAGGACAAGGTCATCACCTCGGACGCCAACGGCATCGCGGTGACCAGTTTCATCGCCGGCCAGCGCGCCAGCCCGACCGATCAGGTCAAGGTCTTCGCCTGTTTCGGCAAGGACAACAGCGTGGCCGAAATTGCGGCCTGCGATGTAGCCAATCTGCGCACCATCTCGCTGACCGTGGTGGAGCAACCGGTCTCGATCTCGATCGGCAGCAACGAGTTGGTCATCGTCAAAACGCTGACCTACCAGCAGGAGTTCACCGTGTTGGTGGTGGACTACGCCGGCAACCCGAAGGCCGAGGTGCAGTTGGCCCCGGTGATCGACCTGGTGAACTACTTGAAGGGCACTTATTTTTACGACTCCATCGCCCTGAAATGGATTCAGAACCTGACGGCGACCTGCCCGAACGAGGACAACTCGGTCGGTATCGGCTATCGCAACGGCACGATGGAAACCGGCGAAGACGTCAACGGCAACCTGCAACTGGACCCGCGCAAGTCCGATATGTCGATCAGCATGGTGGGCTCGACCAAGACCGACGCCAACGGCTTGGCCGTGCTGCGGGTGGAATACCCACAAAACATGGGCAGTTGGTTGGAGTTCTCGATCAAGGTGAGCGCGTCGGGCGTGCTCAGCCCGCCTGCCTGGACCGGCCGCTTGGCCATCGAGGGCGACCCGACGTTGAAGGGTGCACCCCGGTATTCGATCGTGCCGATCTCGGCCATCACGGCCCCGGCTGCGCCGCCTTTTGTGGTCAGCCCTTATGGCCAGGTCAACAGTTGTGTTTCTCCCAACTGATGCGGGACTGAGGTGGGGTTGACATGGGGCAAGTGATATCGCTGGTCGGCATGCCCGGCGGCGGTAAATCGACGGTGGGGCGGCAGTTGGCGCGGCAACTGGGCATGCGCTTTGTCGACTCCGACACCGACATCGAGGCGCGGCTCGGCGAGCCGATCCGCACGTTCTTCGAACGCGCTGGCGAAGCGGCGTTCCGTGATGTCGAGAGCGCCGTGCTGGCCGACATCCTCTCCCGCAGCGGCGAGATGGTGCTTGCGACCGGCGGCGGGGCGGTGCTGCGTGAAGCCAATCGGGAGCTCTTGCACCAGGGTTCGACCGTGCTCTATTTGCGTTCGACGCCGGAGGAGTTGTTCCGGCGTTTGCGCCACGACACGCAGCGTCCGCTGCTGCAGGTACGCGACCCGTTGGCCAAGTTGCGCGAGCTCTATGTGCAGCGCAACGGGCTGTACCGGCAATGCGCGCATTTCGTGCTGGAAACCGGCCGGCCCACCTTGCACGGCTTGGTCAATATGGCCTTGATGCAACTGGAGTTGGCCGGCGTGGTGGATCCGTCGCGCGTCGCGGCCACCGTCGGCGCCGAGCCGCTTTGAGTGGATAGTGGGCAAGTCGCTCACGGTTTGTGGTGACGGCCCGCCCCGTACACTGGGCACATGACTGCCGCGCCCACTCCTTCGAACTCTGTTTCCCCAACTCAAACCCAAACGGTTTCCATCGCACTTGACCAGCGCGGCTACGACATCGTGATCGGCTCCGGCCTGCTCGATGCGCCGTCCAGCTGGCTTGGTCTGCCGCGAGCGGCGGCGGCGGTGATCGTCACCAATGACACCGTCGCACCGCTTTACTTGCAGCGTCTGCGCACGCAGTTGCTGGCGCATTACCCGCGAGTCGATGCCGTGCTCTTGCCTGACGGCGAGCAGTACAAGGATTGGGCGACGCTGAACCGCGTGTTCGACCACCTGCTGGCCAGTGCCTCTGACCGCAAGACCGTGCTGTTCGCCCTCGGCGGCGGCGTGATCGGTGACATGACCGGTTTTGCCGCCGCCATTTATATGCGCGGTGTGCCTTTTGTGCAGGTGCCGACCACCTTGTTGGCGCAGGTGGATTCCTCGGTCGGCGGCAAGACCGCCATCAACCATCCGCTCGGCAAGAACATGCTGGGCGCGTTCTATCAGCCGGTGCGGGTGATCGCCGATCTGGACACGCTCGATACGCTGCCCGCACGCGAGCTGTCGGCTGGGCTGGCCGAGGTCATCAAATACGGGCCGATTGCCGACGCGGCCTTTCTTGACTGGTTGGAGCTCAACCTGGACGCCTTGCTGGCGCGCGACAAGGCGGCGCTGGCCTATGCGGTCAAACGCTGTTGCGAGATCAAGGCTTGGGTGGTGGGCCAAGACGAGCGCGAGCAGGGGCTGCGGGCGATTCTCAATTTCGGTCACACCTTTGGCCACGCGATTGAAACCGGTCTGGGCTACGGGGCCTGGTTGCACGGCGAGGCGGTCGGTTGCGGCATGGTGATGGCGAGCGATTTGTCGGTGCGCCTGGGGCTGATGCCGGCCGAGTTTTTGCCGCGCATGCAGCGGTTGATCGCGCGCGCCGGCCTGCCGGTGGTGGGCCCCGACTTGGGGGCCGAGCGCTATCTTGAGCTGATGCGCGTCGACAAAAAGTCCGAAGGCGGAGCGATTCGTTTTGTGCTGATCGAGGGCCTGGGCCGTGCCGGCCTGCATGCCGCACCCGATGAGTTGGTGGCCGAGGTGCTGGCCAGCCATTGCGGCGTGTCCGCATGAGCTTGGCGGCCTATGCCTGCGACCCGGGCTTGAGTCGGGGGCGGCGCGTTTTCGAGGTGGCCGCGCCGACGCGCAGCGAATATCAGCGCGACCGGGACCGCATCATCCACAGCAGCGCATTTCGCCGCTTGGTCTACAAAACGCAGGTGTTCTTGAACCATGAGGGCGACCTGTTCCGCACGCGCTTGACGCACTCGCTGGAAGTGGCGCAACTGGGCCGCTCGATCGGCCGCAGCCTGCGGCTCGACGAGGACTTGATCGAGGCGATTGCGCTGGCCCATGACCTGGGCCACACGCCGTTCGGCCATGCCGGGCAGGACGTGCTGGACGAGTGCATGAAGGCGCATGGCGGCTTCGAGCACAATTTGCAAAGTCTGCGGGTGGTCGACAAGCTGGAGCTGCGTTACCCCGCATTTGACGGCTTGAACCTGACCTTCGAGACCCGCGAAGGTATTTTGAAACATTGCGCCAAGCGCAACGCCTTACTGCTGGAGGCGGCCGAGCCGGGCGGCGTGGGTGCCAGGTTTTTGTTGGATCAGCAGCCTGGGCTGGAAGCGCAGCTGTGCAATCTGGCCGATGAGGTGGCTTACAACGCGCACGACATCGACGACGGCGTGCGCTCCGGCCTGCTGGAGCTGGAGCAACTTGAAGAGGTTCCGCTGGTCCGGCAATATCTGCGCGAAGCGCTGGCCGAGTACCCGGCGTTGGACAGCAAGCGGCTGCTGGCCGAGACCATCCGCCGCATGTTGTCGGCGCAGGTCTACGACATCATCAACGCCACCGCTGCCGCGTTGGCTGCGGCCCGGCCGGCCGATGTGGCGGCGGTGCGCAGCCTGCCGCCGCTGGTCTGCTTCAGCCCGGCCATGCGCCAAGCCAGTACCGAATTGAAGCGTTTTCTATTTGCCAAACTGTACCGCCACCCCCAAGTGCAGGGCACCCGCGTGAGAGCCGAACAGGTGCTGCACGAGCTGTTCCAGATCTACACGGCCGACCCCAAGCAGTTGCCGGCCGACTTCAGCGGCAGCGCCGACGCTCCGCGCGCCTGCGCCGACTACATCGCCGGCATGACCGACCGCTTTGCCCTGCGCGAACACCACCGGCTGACCGGGCAGACCTTGTTCTAGCCCGCCGAGCCAAGTCGGTGCGGCCCGCCCCATAATGGGGTCAGATACATTTTTCGCCCTTCCGGGGCGTGCCCATCATGGCCAGACTTCCTCGTTTCGTGCTTGCCGGGCAGGCACATCACATCATCCAGCGTGGCAATAACCGCCAGGCCATCGTGCAAAGCGATGCCGATCGCCAGCACTTCATCGACCTGCTGCAAGACGCTGCCACCACCCATAAGGTCACGCTGCATGCCTATGTGTTGATGGACAACCACCTGCATCTGCTCGCCACGCCGGAGGACGAACAAGGCCTGAGCCGCATGATGCAAGCGCTGGGTCGCCGCTACGTAGGCTGGTTCAATCACAAGTACGAACGCAGTGGCACGCTCTGGGAAGGGCGGTTTCGCGCCGCCTTGATCGAGAGTGAGCACTATTTCATGGCCTGTTTGCGCTACATCGAGCTGAACCCGGTGCGCGCCGGCATGGTGCTTGCTGCGCCTGATTACCGCTGGTCCAGTTGCGCTCATCATCTGGGGCGCCGGCGGGACCCGCTGGTCAGCGACCATGCGCTGTTCTGGGCGCTGGGCAATACGCCGTTCGAGCGTGAAGGTGCCTATCTGGAGCTGTTGAGCCAGGGCGTGGCGGAAGCGGAGCGGCTGGAGCTGACGATCGCGGTGCTGAAGGGGAGGCCGCTGGGCTCGGCCTCGTTTTTGAAGCAATTGGCCGATCGAAGTCAGCGGTCGGTGATCGATCGGGGGCGTGGACGGCCGCGCAAATCGGGCGACAACGCGGACGACAGCGCGGGCGGCAGCGCCAAAACAAATGACTCTGACCCCATTAAATTAGGGGTTGTCGCGAATGTGTGAAATTAAATGACTCTGACCCCATTTAATTCGGCTTGATGAATTTGCTGCGGTGCAGTAATCTACGCGCCGTATCTGGAAACCCGTGGAGAGCGCCGTGAGTAAAGTGAACGAGGCCGCAGCAACTCAAGCTGAGATTCAAGACCTGACGGCCAATGGGCTGTACCGCCCGCAAAACGAGAAAGACGCTTGCGGTCTCGGTTTCGTGGCCCACATCAAGGGCGTCAAGTCCCACAGCATCGTCCAGCAGGGCTTGAAGATTCTTGAGAATCTGGACCACCGCGGTGCGGTCGGTGCCGACAAGCTGATGGGCGACGGCGCGGGCATCCTGCTCCAGATTCCGGACGAGTTCTACCGCGCT
>CANFYD010000083.1 GCA_947450745.1 Burkholderiales bacterium | reverse complement strand
CCCGCTGTCGGTGATTCTGGTCGTGCCGCTGGGCGTGCTGGGCGTGTTGCTGGGGACGTTGATGCGTGGTTATTCGAATGACGTCTACTTCCAAGTCGGGCTGATCACCATCATCGGTTTGTCGGCCAAGAACGCGATTTTGATCATCGAGTTCGCCAAGGATCTGCAGGCGCAGGGCAAGAGTGCGGTCGAAGCGGCCTTGGCCGCTGCGCACCTGCGCTTCCGCCCGATCGTGATGACCTCGCTGGCCTTCATCCTGGGCGTGATGCCACTGTTCCTGGCCTCGGGCGCGGGCTCGGCCAGCCAGCGGGCCATCGGCACCGGCGTGGTCGGCGGCATGATCACCGCAGTAGCGCTGGCCGTCCTGTTCGTGCCGGTGTTCTTCGTGGTCGTGCGCGGTATTTTCAAAGGTAGTGAGCGGCAGCGGCGCAAATATGCCCATGAGGATATGGGTGATCCGCCGGTCACCAAAGCCATTGCCGACAACAGCAGCCAGGGGCACTGAATGAAAAGCTATCAAACCCTTGTGACCGCAGCGGTCGCCCTGATGCTGGCCGGTTGCATGTCGCTGGCCCCCGAGCACCAACGCCCCACAGCGCCGGTGGCCGCCGATTGGCCTACGGCTGGCGCATCTGCGGCCGCCGGGACAACAGCGGCCACGGCTTTGCCTTGGCAGAGTTTTTACGGCAACGATGCCCGCCTGCGTGAGCTGATCACGCTGGCGCTGCAGAACAACCGCGACCTGCGCGTGGCGCTGTTGAATGTCGAGCAAGCCCGGGCTTTGGCACGGGTGGCCGACGCCAGCCGCCTGCCGACGGTCAACGCCGGCTTCTCTAGCAGCCGTCTGCCGGGTGCCAACAACACGGTCACCAATAACTACCAAGCCGGTTTGCAGATCACTGCTTACGAGTTGGACCTGTTCGGCCGCGTGAAGAACCAGAGCGAAGCGGCCACAGCCCGTTATCTGGCTAGTGCCGAGGGCAGCCGGGCGGCGCAAATTGCGCTGGTGGCGGCGGTAGCTTCCAGCTATTTGGCACTGCAGGCCGATGAAGAGTTGCTCAGCTTGAGTCAGCTGACCTCGACCACGCGCGCCGACAGCTTGCGCCTGACCCGGCTGAAGTTCGATGCCGGTGCCGCTTCGGCGCTGGATTTCAGCTCGGCCGAGTCGGCTGCTGCGGCGGCGCTGGCCAACTTGGCGCAGGCTCAGCGGCAGCGGGCCCAGGATCAAAATGCGCTGGTGTTGCTGGTGGGCCAGTCTTTGCCTGCCGGCTTGCCGGTCGGACAACTGTTGGCGGCTCAGGGCTTGGCCGACGTGCCGGCCGGTGTGCCGTCCGAAGTCTTGGCTGCCCGACCCGATGTGTTGCAAGCGGAGCAGCAATTGATTGCAGCCAGCGCCAATATCGGTGCTGCGCGCGCTGCCTTCTTCCCCAACATCAGCTTGACGACCAGCTTGGGGACCGCCAGCTCGCAGTTGTCCGACCTGTTCAGCAACACGGCCTGGAGCTTTGCCTCGCAAGTGCTGCTGCCGATCTTCGACGCGGGCCGCAACGAGGCGAATCTGGCTTCGGCCAAGGCCGCGCAAGGCATTGCCGTGGCCCAGTACGAGAAGGCCGTGCAGACCGCGTTCCGTGAAGTGGCCGATGCGCTGGCCGGCAGCGCCACCTTCAGCGATCAATTGCGGGCGCAAGCTGCGCAAGCTCGCGCCGAAAGCGAGCGCCTGCGCTTGGTCGAGCTGCGCTACGCCAACGGCGCCTCGAACAGCCTGGAGCTGCTCGACGCCCAGCGCTCGGCATTTGCTGCCCAGCAAGTGCTGGTTCAAGTGCGTTTGGCGCAGCTGTTGAACAGTGTGCAGCTTTACAAGGCTTTGGGTGGTGGTTTAGCCAGAGGCTAGGCCAGTAAGTAGTGAGTGGCCAACGCAAAAGGCGCCCAATGGGCGCCTTTTTTATGCGGGTTTTACATCACACGGTTCAGTGCGCGCGAACCCAGGCCAGGCCTTCTGCGGTGGCATAACGCATGGCAGCGCGCTGGCTCAGGAAGCTCGGCGTGAAGCGCATCACGCGGTCATGGCTGGCCATGCCGCGGCCGGAGCGAATCGAGACCGAAGCGGCAAAGCTGCCATCGGCTTGGGGTTTGATCATGGGTGAGACAAGATATTTGCCCACCTCAATGCTGTTTTTAGTTTGCATTTTTCTGAGAGAGGTGTGCGCAGCAGCGATATTGCAGCAACGCGGTACGGCGAAGGGAGTTTTGACTGTGCGTTGGGGGTACGAACAGTTGATCGTGAGTCTTCGAGGCCTCAAACGATGAGTTTGGCTTGGCGTCGGGATGAGAATCCGTCGCGAGGTGCCGGGCTTTGAAGCCGACCTATTGTTCTTCGTTCGCCGCAACTTGTCATTATGTTGGCAAACTGAAACGGGTGATTCATTGAAACTCAATGGATCGGGTGGGTTTTGTTGGGTGCAAAACCGCGACGTTCAACCAATAAAGGTTACGCGCCAGACTTCGGGTAACTCTTGGCGATATTCAAAATAAACAAAAGGGCTGACGCTTGCGCATCAACCCTTTTTAGTGGCAGCGCTTGCGCGCTGCCCCGAGCCAATTACAGGCCGCGGATGTTCGAAGCTTGCAGACCCTTGGGGCCTTGCTTGACTTCAAACTCAACCTTTTGGTTCTCAGCCAACGTGCGGAAGCCGCCGTTGTTGCGGATTTCGCTGTGGTGGGCGAACAGGTCTTTGCTGCCGTCTTCAGGCGTGATGAAACCAAAGCCCTTGCCGTCGTCAAACCACTTTACGGTGCCAGTTTGGATAGTCATGATTGTTCCTTTTGAAACTATTAAAAACACTCCGCGACCAAATGGTCAACGGAGACAGAAACACTCAAGAACAGTCAAACTGGGAGTTGAAACTGAAGCGAGCCGGTCGCGAACGTACTGCGGTGGCTGCAGATTGAAGACCTTGAAGAAACGGTCTTGTGCGTATCTATGCCAAAAGTGTAGCACGGATTAACTCAGTTGCCAATGCCGCTCAAAACAAAACTCTAATGACGCCTTGCTGCGGTGCCGCTGGGCTGCATCAGGCCTCCGCTTCAAGCCGCCGTCACGCTGACCGCCACGCCGCTGAGCACCGCATTGCCTGAAAGCGGATCGCGCTGCTCACCGTCCAGCAGCGCATTCATATTGACGCCCGGCCGGGCGCTGGCCACTTGCAGTCGGCTGCCCTGCAAATCATGGCCCCAACCGTGCGGCAAGCTGACGACTCCGGCCATCAGGTCGGCGCTGATCGCCACTTGCGCGAGCAACTCTCCCAAGGCGGTGCTGACGCGCGCCGTGCCGCCGTTTTGCAAACCGAGCCGTTCCGCATCGTCCGGATTGACCATCAAGGTGCAGCGCTCCGGCCCCTTGGCCAGCACCGGCAGGTTGTGCATCCAGCTGTTGCCCGAGCGCATGTCGCGCCGGCCAATCAAGATCATGGCCGTGGCCGACGGCGTTTGTTCCAGCGCGGCATCGACAAAGGCCAAGTCGGCCAGCAAGGACGGCGGAGCCAACTCGATCCGACCTGACGGCGTACGCAGCAGTTCCGGCACGCGAGGCTGCAATTCGCCCAGGTCAATGCCACCCGGAGCCGCTTTGACCTGGGCCAGCGTGAGGCCGGCCGGCTTCAAGCCGAACTGGTCGCCGTAGGGCCCCGTGCGCAGCGCCAGATCGACCAAGCGCTCCGGGCCGCGCTGCGGGGCCAAATGCGCCAGCACGGCCGCCGTCTGCGCGCCAGCGAAGCGCCGCACTTCCGCCGCCACGGCCGCGTCATCCATCTCTCCCACATCGGCGCGCCAGTCTTGGCCCGCCACCAGTGCAGCCAATCGCTGAATCGTTTCCCATTCCTCCGGTTGATCGGCCGCTTTGGCGAACACCGGGCCTGAAAAGCGGGCGTGATTGCGCCAGGACAGTTGCGGGAAGGCCATGTCGTAATGCAAATCTTCCAGCGGCGACAAGCCGGGCAAGATGACGTCGGCGTGGCGACTGGTCTCGTTCAAATAGATGTCCAGGCTGAGCATGAAGTCGAGCGAGTCCAGCGCTTTCGACAGGCGTTGGCCATTCGGTGCCGACAGCACCGGGTTGCTGGCGATGGTGATCAGCGCGCGCACTTGACCCGGTCCGGCGGTTTCTATCTCTTCGCTCAGGCAATTCATCGGCAGCTCGCCGAAGACCTCGGGTGCGCCGCTGACGCGACTGGCGCGCCGGCCGGTGGTAATGCCGCGACCGCTGCCGGGCTGGCCCACCGTGTTGGCGGCAAAGGCGGCTGCTTTCGGGAACATCGCGCCGCCCACTGCGTCCAAGTGGCCGGTCAAGATATTCAGCACATCGATCAGCCAACTGTTCAGCGTGCCGAAGCGCTGCACGCAGGTGCCGATGCGGCCGTAGATCGAGGCCCGCTCGGTGGCGGCCAAATCGCGCGCCAAGCGGCGTTGCGCTTCAGCGGTGATACCGGCACCGGCCGCCATCCGCTCCGGGCTGTAGGGCGCGACCGCAGCGCGCAAGTCGTCCAGGCCGTTCACATGGCCGGCCAAGTGCTTGAGCTGCACCAGGTTTTCGTCGAACAAGGTGTGCACCATGCCGAGCAGCAAGAAGACATCGCCGCCGGGCTGAATCGGCAGATATTCATCGGCGGCATGGGCGGTCTCGGTGCGCCTGGGGTCGATGACGACGATACGGCCGCCGCGCTCGCGCATCGCTTTGGCCTTGCCCCGATAGTCGGGCACGGTCCACAGGCTGCCGTTGCTGACCATCGGGTTGGCACCCAGAATGATCAACAGATCGCTGCGCGGCAGGTCCGGCACCGGGATGCTCAGCCAGTGGCCATACATCAAGCCGGAGCTGAGCTGCTTGGGCATCTGGTCCAGCGTCGAGGCCGAAAAGACATTGCGGGTGCCAAGCGCCCGGGCCAAACGCGGGAAGTAGGCCAGCAGACTGATCTTGTGCGCGGCCGGGTTGCCGATCGATGCCGCCACCGCGTCCGGGCCATGGCTTGCAATCACCGGCAGCAAGCGCCGTTCGATCTCGCTGAACGCCTCGTCCCAGGTGGCGGTGACGAACTGGCCGTCGCGCTTGATCAGCGGTTGGCGCAGGCGGTCCGGGTCTTCATGCAGATCCTTCAGCGATACGCCCTTGGGGCAAATGAAGCCCGCGCTGAACACATCGTCCACCGCGCCGCGAATGCTGATCACCTGCGCGCCCTCGGTGCGTATTTCCAGCCCGCAACAGGCCTCGCACAAGGGGCAGATGCGGTAGTGGGTTGCTTGCTCAGCCATGGAACTTGTCTCCGGTATCCGGTCTATTGGCTGACGATTGTGGCGCTCCAAGCCGCGCCAACGGGTCAAGTTGGCGACAGTTCGGTGCCTAGCAAAATAGGGTCAAGCGCTGACGGCCAGCATCACCGCCGAGGCCTTGAAGACGGCGCTGGCCGGTTGGCCGACGGCCAGGTCCATCGCCTCGACCGCGTCATTCGTCAGGCTGGCGGTGATGACCACGCCGCCTGGCAGCGTCAGGCCGACCAGTGACGACACCGCGCCGCGAGCGACGCGTGAAATGGTGCCGGCTAACTGGTTGCTGGCCGAGAGCTTGAAGCCGGCAAAGTCGCCCACCAGCACCACGCTCGACGCCTTCACCAGCGCCATCGCCTCTTGGCCGGTGTGCAGCGCCAGTTCTTGTGCGGCGCGGCTGCTGAGCGCGGCGGTGAGGGTCTGGCCGCCGCGCAGGCTCAAACGGACCTCCGTCGTGACCGGGCCGACGTCGATCTGGGCAATGCTGCCGACGAACTGGTTGCGGGCGCTGGTTTTCATCGCGATTCTCCTCAGTGTGCCGAACAGGGCCGGTTGTTGGCTGAGCCAGGCCTCCTGCTCGCGTAAAAAAGCTTGGCTGGCGCGTTGCAGATGGGTCCAGGCCTCCAGCAGGCTGATACCGGTGGCGGTCAATTGGCTGCCGCCGCCGCCGCGCCCGCCGGTGCTGCGAGTCAGCAGCGGGGCGTGCGCCAGGTTGGCGGCGGTTTCCAGCAGCAGCCAAGCGCCTTTGTAGCTGTAGCCGGCGGTTTTGGCCGCGCGGTTGATCGAACCGGTGGCGGCGACGGCGGCCAGCAGCTTGAAAAAGCGCTCGTCCAGCCGCCCGGCCAGGCGCAGCTCGGCGCTCAGCAAGCCGTTGTCAGCCACAGTGCTCAGCCATGGGGCTCGTCCAGCAGCGCGCGCAATTGCTGTTCGTGCGGGCGCGCGGGTCGCAGCGGCAGCTCTGGCAGCAGCCGTTCGCGCGCCTGCCCGCTGTGCAGGTCGATGTCCCGCACGATCTCGCCTTGCTCCAGCACCAGCGCTTCGTCCGCCAGGGCCAGCACATCTTCGACGTCGTGGCTGATCATCACGACCGGAATCTGCCATTCCTCCCGCAGCAACTTCAATTGCTCGCGCAAGCCTTGGCGCAGCAGCGGGTTCAGCGCGGCGAACGGCTCATCCAGCAGCAGCAGCTCCGGCTTGCAGGCCAGTGCCCGGGCCAGTGCCACACGTTGCTGTTGGCCGCCGGACAGATCAGCCGGCCGCGCCTGCGCCAGCGCAGCCAAGTCGAAGCGCTGCAGCAGCGTTTCCACCCAGGCCGCAGCCGCTGCCGGCAGGCGCGGCCGATACCAGCGGCCCAGGCCAAAACCGATGTTGGCGCGCACGTCCAGGTGCGGGAACAGCGCATAGCTCTGGAACAAATAGCCGATGCGGCGCTCGGCGGCGGGCAGGTCAATCCGCTGCTCGGCATCAAACAGCGTGCGCCCGGCCAGCCGTACATGGCCGGCATCGGGCCGCTGCAACCCGGCCATCGCTTGCAGCGTCAATGACTTGCCGGCCCCCGACGGGCCGAACAGGGCCAGCACCGGCGCGGCTGAGCAAAAGCTCAAGCGCAGTGCGAAGTGGCGCTGTTTGTCGCGCAGCTTCAGTTGCAGCTTGACGTCAAGCATCGGCGTTCATGGTGAGGCAAAGCCTTGCTGCAACAGAATCTGCTGGGCTGCCGCGCCCTGCAAATAGCGGATGAAGTCTTGCGCCAGCGCTGTTTGCGCCGTACCGCGCGTCACCGCTACCGGGTAAAGCACAGTGCCGCCGACGGGCTGCACCAAGCGCACCTTGCTGCCCATGGCCAGGGCGTCGCTGCGGTAGACAAAGCCGGCTTGCACCTCGCCGCGTGCCACATAGGCCAGCACCTGCCGCACGTTGTCGGCTTGCACGAACTTCGGCGTCAAGGGCAGCCACAGCTGAGCCGCTTGCAGTGCCTGGGCCGCATATTGACCGGCCGGCACGCTGGCGGGCTTGCCGATGGCGATGCGCTGGACCTCGGCGCGGCTCAGATCGGCCAGTTGGTTGATCTTGAAGTCGTCCTGCAGCGGCGCGATCAAGACCAACTGGTTGGCGGTGAAGTCGCGGCGGCTGCCGGCTTGGATCAGCTGTTGCTGCTGGGCGCGGTCCATGCTGGCTTGATCGGCGCAGGCCAGCACATCGACCGGCGCACCGTGCTCAAGTTGCTGCACCAGCACGCCGGACGCCGCAAAGTTGAAGCGCAGCTGGACGCCGGGGCGTGCCGCTTCGAAGCTGCGACCGATTTCGCTCATCGCCGGCCCCAGGCTGGCGGCGGCGGAGATGGTCAGCGCTTGGGCTTGGACCGTGCTCACAAAGCCCGACAAGCCGACAAGCAGGACGGGCAACAGGGCTCTCAACAGCCTGTGCATAGTGGGTGTCTTTGCTGGATTGAATCGATCAGCGGCGGCTGAACAGCCGGTTCGACAGCATCAGCACCGACATCGCCAGCGCCGAGCTGAGCAGCACCAACCACAGGGCGGTGTCGTCCTGACCGGCTTGCACCGCGTCGTAAATCGCCATCGAAACGGTTTGCGTCTGCTGCGGAATCGAGCCGGCCACCATCAGCGAGGCCCCGAATTCCCCCATCGCCCGGGCAAATGCCAGCAGGCTGCCGGCCAGAATGCCGGGCCAGGCCAGCGGCAGGGTGATGCGCCAGAACACGCCCCAGTTCGACTGTCGCAAGGTGCGGGCGGCCGCTTCCAGCGTTGGGTCTACCGCAGCAAACGCAGCCATGGCCGACTTCAGCACCAGCGGCAGGGCGACGATGCAAGACGCCAGCACCGCGCCATGCCAGCTGAAGATGATGGAATAGTTGAAATGCTCGCGCAGCCAGCCACCCAGCGGACTGTTGCGCCCCATGCCCATCAGCAAGCCGTAGCCGACGACGGTGGGCGGCAGCACCAGCGGCAACATGCAGGCGGCTTCCAGCAGGCCCGACCCTGGGAACGGTTTGCGGGCGAACAACCAGCCCAAAGCGGTGCCCAGCACCAGCGCCAGGGCCGTGGCAACACCGGCCACCTTCAGCGACAAGTAAAGCGGGAACCAGTCCAAGGCGGACAAAGCGGCCAACATATCCGTAGTTTCGTTATGCAGTTGATTACATAACGATCATAGCCGCGCAGTCAAAAGCGCTCTCCCTTTCAAAGCAGGATGATTTTCGCTGTGCCGCTGAGCAGCGGCCGGCAGAGGATTTTGTAGCCGTCGGCGTCAAAGTCCGCCGCGACGGCGGCTTGCTTGCGGGCCTGCGGCAAGCGGTTGACGCTGCCCAGATAGCACCAGTTGCGGATGACATGGATTTGCCGGGGTTCCTGCGCCCAGCGTTCGACCAAACCGACCGCGCCGGGGTAGGGCCAGCACATCACCCGCAGCGCTTCGAGTCCGGCCAGCAGGCGCTGCTGGTGTGCGGCCGGGCTTTCGGTGCCGGCGCAGACGCCGCCGCATTGCCGCAAGCTGGCGCGAAAGCAGGCGCGCCCGGCGGCCAGTTTCTCCAGCCCGAGGGCGGCATAGCAAAGCTGCTGCCGGTCGGCCAGCTCGCGCAGGCTGTCCAGCGCCGCATGGCGGCTGGCGTAGAGGCCGAACAATTGCGGCTCGCGGGCGAAGTCGAAGTCGCGCGACTCGACCACTTCCGGCCGCTCGCCGGTCCAGCGCAGCGAGCACAGTTGGCGGTTGCGGCGCAAGCGCTGGTTCAGCAGCGGCTGCTGTTGTTTGATCATTTGCGCCTCCAGCAGCAGCGCCCCGATCTCGCCGGCACAACGAATATGGCTGATGCGGGTGGTCTGGCGCAGCAGATTGGCCTCGGCCGGGTTGCGCAAATGGGACAGCACGCGGCTGCGCAAGTGGATGCTCTTGCCGATGTAAAGCGGCAAATCTCCGGCTTGGCCGTGGAAGGTATAAACGCCCGGCGCCTCAGGCAGCTCGGCGGCGGCGACCCGCAAAGGGCTGGGGTTTTCGAGCGGCGCGCTGGAACTCAAGCGGCCTCAAACAGCGGCCCGGCCGACAGCGTGGCAAACCCCGGCAGATCGCTCAAGCGGTTGATGCCTCGCATGCTGCGCGTCCACCACTGCGAAAAGCTGCTGCAAGGCCGGTCGACGGTGGCGAACAGTTCGGGCAGCGGGCGGCACAGTGCCACGCCGTCCAGCAGCCCAAGCAGATGGGGGTCGGCCACGGTTTGCACCGAGCGGGCACCCAGCAGCGCAGCGGTCAGGCCGGCCCGGTCGGTCAGCCAACAGGGCGCTTGCAGCTCGGTCATGCGCTGGCTGACGAACTCCCAGCGGGCGGCGCTCCAGCCCCAGCGCTGGTGAAACTCCTGCAAGCAGACCCCCAGCACCAGCGTGGACGGAGCGAGGTCCGGCGGCGGCACGCGCAAGGCCCAGGGGTGGATCAGCCAGATGTCGCGGCCGTTCAGTGCAACGCTCGGCGGCGCGGCTGAAAAGTGCTGCAAGTCAGCCGGCAGCAACAGCGCCGGTTCCTCGATGCCAGCGCCGGAGCGACTCTTTTTGTCATATCCGACGTTGCGCGGGCTGCGTGCGATCTCGTCCAGCGCTTCGTAGGACGTATCGATCACGCTGCCGGGGCTGTGCCAGGACGGCGGGGCATAGCGGGCGACGTTTTCGGCGTTGAACAAATAGGGCTTGTGGCTGCCGGTCGCGGCCACCCATTGCCAGCTCAGGTGGTTGCTGGCCAGGTCGCCGTCGAGCAGGTGGCCGTACATCCAGTCGGCCGCGGCCCGCCAATGCACCTTGCGCATGTGCACGCAATAGCTGGCCAGCCACATGCGCGCGTGGTTGTGCAGATAGCCATTGGCATAGAGGCTGCGCACCGCCGTGTCGATCATCGGCACACCGGTGCAGGCCGTGCGGATGTCGGCCGGCACCTCGCGGGCATAGGCCGAATCCGGCAGCAGACCGGTGTGCAGCGAGCTGAAAATCGCTTCGCCCTGGTGCTGCCAGACATGGTGAAAGTACTCGCGCCAACCCAATTCGAAGACCAGCTTGTGCTGTGGGTCCAGGGCATGCCGCGCGGCCACACCGTCCAGCACCTCGGGCAGCGTCAGCAGGCCGTGGGTGATGTAAGGCGACAGCCGCGTCACGGCACCGTCAAGGGCGTTGCGGCTGCGGGCGTAATCAGCCGGGCGCACGGCGGCCAGCCGAGCTTGCGCTGCGGCTGAGGTGGGGGCAAAAACATCGACAAAATTCATGGCGGCGCTCAATTGAATGCTCTATTCGGTGGTCAGGACGCAGCAGTGGGCAGCGAGCCGACCTCGGCGCGCCGCACGGCTGCGGCCCGCTCGCTGATCGCCTGTTTTTGCGGCTCGGTCAGGCGCGCCAGATTTTTGACATGCATGACCATGCGCGGGTTGGCGGCCAGGCGGGTTTCGTG
>CANFYD010000082.1 GCA_947450745.1 Burkholderiales bacterium | reverse complement strand
GGAGGTTTGTCATTGCGACGACGGCCAACAAGGGCTGGCGCTGGCCCGGCAGCCCCGCTTCGACGTGGTGGTGCTGGACATCATGTTGCCCGGCCTCGATGGGCTGTCGATCCTGCGCGAGATGCGCAGCGCAGCGGTCACCACGCCGGTCATTTTGCTGACCGCGCGCAACGAGCTGGGCGACCGGCTCGAAGGCCTCAACCTGGGGGCTGACGACTATTTGGCCAAGCCATTCTTTGTCGAGGAATTGGCAGCCCGCATCCTGGCCCTGCGCCGCCGCTTGGCCGGCGAGCGTCAAAACCTGCTGCAAGTAGGGCCCCTGACGCTCGACCGTATCAGCCGCCAAGCGCGCTGCCGCAGCCAGTCCATCGAGCTGACGACGCGCGAATTCAGTCTGCTGGAATACCTGATGCGCTCGGCCGGCCAAGTCTTCACCCGCAGCCAGATTCTTGAACATGTCTGGGGCTACGACTTCGACCCCAGCACCAATGTGGTGGACGTTTGCATCAAGCGCTTGCGCGCCAAGCTGGCCGAAATGGATGGGTCGGCCGACGTCGGCACTTGCCTCGAAGCGGTGCGCGGCACCGGCTACCGCTTCAAGCTCGGCCCGTCAGGCCACTAAGACCGTTGAGTCCGCTGAGGCCGCTGAACATGATGACGTTTCGACTCCGCTTATTCATCAGTGCCGCGTTGATCGTGGCGGCCGTGCTGACCGTGGTGTTGGCGCTGGGCTGGAGCAGCGTGCGGCGCTATGAAGTCGAACAACTCGACGAGCGGCTGTGCATGGAAGCGCGCCGCCTGGCCACGCAAGCGCCGCAGCAATTGCGCGGCGACGACATGCCCCGGCTGGAGGCTGATGTGGCCGCCAAACTGCACTTGGAATCGGCCGCGCAACTGATGCTGAGCTTTCAGCCACAAGCCAACCAGGCCGCGCTGCAATCCAGCCACTGGCGCGACGATTTATCGTGGTCTGCGCTGCACTGGACGCCCTACCCACCGTGGCAAGGGCGCGGCCTACCGCCGCCGCCACCGCCCAGACAACACAGCGACGAGCGGCCACCCGACCGTGACGACCGCGGTGAAGCGGACTCTGCGCCAGCCGCGCCGGACGGTCAGCCGCATGAACCACAACAACAACAACAACGCCCGCCGCCGCCCATGGCCCTGGGTCAATGCAGCCTGGCCGGTTTCAACACGGGCGCGGCCGACTGGCGGGCGGCGCGCTTCAGCTTGCCACGCCGGCAAGCCTGGGTAGCGGCCGATCTGGGTGTGATTCAAGCGGACATGCAAGCCGCCGTCCAACGCGCCCTGCTGCTGGTCGTGCCGCTGGCGCTGCTGCTGACAGCGCTGGGGGCCTGGCTGCTGGCGGGGCTGATGCTCCGGCCGGTCAGCCGGCTCAGCGAGGCAATGAAGCGGGTCACCCAGCAAGCGCTCGATCAGCGCTTGCCCAGCGCCGGTGAAGACCGCGAGTTCAAGGGCTTGATCGCGGCCTACAACACCATGCTGGCGCGCTTGGAGAGCAGTTTTCACCAGGCGACCCGGTTTTCGGCCGATGCCGCCCATGAGCTGAAAACGCCGTTGACGATTCTGCAGGGGCGTATCGAACGCGCGGTGCAGTCGTCTGAAAATCGAGGCATTCAAGCCGATTTGACCGACATGCTGGACGAGGTCGGGCGGCTCGCCAACATCACGCGCAAATTGCTGCTGCTGTCGCAAGCGGATGCCGGCGGCTTGGCTTTGCACATCGTGCCGGTCAACCTGAGCGAGTTGCTTGGCGCATTGGCAGCCGATGCCCAAATGCTGTTGGGCGAGCCGCAGCGCTTGAGTTGCGACGTCAACCCTGATTTGGCGACGCACGGCGACGCCTTGCTGCTGCGCCAGTTGTTCAACAACCTGATCAGCAATGCGCTGCGCTACGTCAAACCGCCCGACGGTTGGATACGGCTCAGCGGACGGCACTTGCCGGGCGGGGTCGAAGTGGTATTTGCCAACGCCAGCGAGCCCATCGCTGCGGCGGAGAGAGCGCGCTTTTTCGACCGCTTCTATCGCGGCAGCCAAGCCCAGAAGCAGCGCGCCGACGGCAACGGCCTGGGCCTGAGCTTGGCGCGCGAGATTGCCCGCGCGCACGGCGGCGAGCTGACTTTGGAGCACAGTGCGCTGGACGAGGTGTGCCTGCGGCTGTGGCTGCCCGATCGCACGACATAAAACCTGCGCTCCTGTCGGCATACTGCCCGTGGGCGATTGAGCTGATCAGCCGATCAGCCAACCGATCAACAAACGGGAGCTTGCGATGCGGATCGATATTGGTGGTGGCGTGCGTTTATTCGTCGATGTGGAGGGGCCGGGGCTGGTACCGGACGGGCCGCTGATGCGAGAAAAACCGACGCTGATCTGCATGCATGGCGGCCCCGGTTTTGATCACAGCGCCTTCAAACCGGGCTTTTCCTGCCTGGCCGACATTGCGCAAATCATCTATTACGACCACCGCGGTCATGGCCGCAGTGACGAGCGGCCGCCGTCCGAATGGACGCTGGACACCTGGGCCGACGATGTGGTGCGCTTGAGCGATGCGCTGGGCCTGGTCAAACCGATCGTGCTGGGGCAATCATTCGGCGGCTTCGTGGCGCAGCGCTACATCGCCCGCCACCCCGGCCATGCGGCCAAGGTGATCTTGTCGAGCACCTCGCCCAATATGGTGATGGAGCGCAAGCTGGCGATGTTTGAAAAGCTTGGCGGCCCCCAAGCGCGCGAGTTGGCACGCCAATTCTGGAGCGAACCCACGCCCGCGCATTGGGCTGCCTACTGGGCCGGTTGCCGCTTGCTCTACAACACGACCTTGCCCCGCGACCCGGCCTCGGCGCAGCGCACCTTGGTGCGCGAAGACATCCTGCTGCACTTTGTCGGCGGTGAAAAGCAGGGCATGGATCTGTTGCCCGGCTTGGCGCTGGCGCAATGCCCGGTGCTGGTGATGGCCGGCGAGCAAGACCCGGTCTGCCCGCTGGCCGACGCGCAAGACATCGCCGCAGCTTTGCCGCCGCAATGGTCAAAATTGGTCAGCTTCCCCGGCGTTGGCCATGGCGCTTGGCGCGATGACCCCGTCGCAGCGTTCAAGACGCTGCGCGAGTTCATTCTGGGTTGATCATCGCGCCCAGCTCCCGCTCGACCAGGCTGGCATCACCCAGATTCATTTCAATCAAGCGGCGCAGGTGGGTGATGCTTTCGATGTCGATGCTGCGGCACAGCACCCCGGCACGATCGCCTTCGACATGAGTCACCTCGCCCGCCATGGAAATACGACTTTCCTTGTCGGCCAGCATGACTTTGAGCAAGCAAGGGGTGCCCAAGACGACGACGCAAGGGTCGGGCAAGCGCAGCAACGCACCCTTCAGGGACAAGTCCAGCACCTGCACGCTGAGGTGCTCTTGCGTGGTGATCAACTCGGCGTCGACGTCGAAATTGACGCGGGAAAATTGGCGGCGTTCGGTATTGATGACAAGCTCCTTCAGCAAGGTTTAATGCTAGCAGAGGCCGTTCAGCGCTTGGCGGGTTCAGACCTGGAATGGCTGGCAAACATCACTGACTTCGGTGGGCGTGCAGATCGTGCTCTGCGAGACCGCTTTTTGCAAACGCGCCGGGACCACCGCGTCCAGCCCCATCGACTGCAAGGTGTACCAGGCTGCACGCAAATAGGCGGCGGCGGCCATGCGGGCGTTGTCTGGCGCCACGTCGGGCAACTCATTCGGGTTGGCGGCGGCCGAGCGCGCCTGCAACTGGGCATTGCGCATCCGCGTTTGACTGTGCGGCTCGATCACCGGGGACTGGTAGCGCCGGGCAATGCGCGCCAGCAACACCTGCATTTCATCGGCATGCACATGGTTGCCCAGCAAGCGAGCCAGATCACTGAGCACCTCTTCGGCGGCCGCAGCGAGCAAGCGCGCCGCGTGATTGCTGTCGCCGGCCAGATACAGGCCGGCCGCCATATCAACGTATTCCAGGGCGACCGTCAGCTTGGAAAGATCTGTACTCATTCGTCTAGAAATCGCCTTATGTGCCGCTGCGTTGTGCAGGTAGTCCAAGCACCCTGAAGTGTAGGAGGCGAACAGCGCCGTACTTTTGAGACAGCGTGCACAAAGCACGTTTTGTTACAGGCACCCAGTCGGTGGGGCGTAGCATGGGGCGATCTACAACCCGATTCGCCAGGAGCACCACCCTTATGCCGAACACTCATACATCCATTGACCGCCGCCATGCCTTGCTTCGCTTTGGTGCCCTGCTCTCGCTGGCCACGCCAGCACTCGGCGTCTATGCGGCGACCGAGGACGACAGCTTCGATCAGGACTCGATGCTGAAGGCCGCCACCGAGTTTTTTGGCAGCACCACCGAGGGCTTGGCCAAGGTGATCGAAAAAGCCTTCAAGGAAAAAGGCCGGCCCAATGCCTACATCAAGGGCGAAGAGGTATCCGCCGCGCTGACAGTGGGGCTGCGCTACGGCGAAGGCCGCTTGACGATGAAGAACGGCAGCGGTGAACCGGTGTTCTGGGCCGGGCCGTCGGTGGGCTTCGATGCCGGCGCGAACGCGTCCAAGGTCTTCACGCTGATTTACAAACTGCCTGACGCCGGTGCCATTTACCGCCGTTTCCCCGGTGTGGACGGCAGCCTCTACTACATCGGCGGCGCGGGCATCAACTACCAGAGCAGTGAAGGCATCACGCTGGCCCCGATCCGCCTGGGCGTCGGCTTGCGCGCCGGTGCCAGCGTCGGCTATTTGCACTACCGCCGGGAAAAGTCGCTCAACCCGTTCTGATCAATGCTGCGAGTCAGCGGGTCAGCCGATCCGCAGCCCGTTGAGACCAGACAAGCGCTCAGAGGCGGCTCAGCAACTCCGCTTTCTTGGCCGCAAACTCATCGTCGCTCAAGATCCCCTTGGCTTTCAGGTCGGCCAGCCGCTCGATGCTGGAGAAAATGTCTTGGTCGCGAGCGCCGGTCGTGCCCGAATGACCGGAGAGCATCGGCGCTGCCGCCATCTCTTGCGCCGGCGCTTGATTTTGGGCTGGAGCTTGGGCTGGGGCTGGCTGGGCCGGCAGGGCCCCACCCAAAGGCCGCGGTGGCTGGCCATTGGACGAAATCACCGGCAGCTGCGACACATCCATCAGCCCGTATTGGCTGGAAAAACTCAAGGTGCCGCCCACCGATTGCTGCTGCGAGAACCCGCCGATCTGATGATCCAGCGTGTCGTAGACCGTGACCGTGCCGCCCAGGTCGATCACCAAGCGGTGCGCCTGCGCAAAATAGGCATAACGCACATTGTTTTGCGCACCGGTGCTGTTGGGCCAGCGCAGGTCGGCAGGCCACCAATCGCCGGAGGTGCCGGGTGCCGGCGGCACGAACAGGCTGGCGGGTCCAAAACCGCCTTGGCCTTGCTGCTGAGTATTGCCCTGCCCGCTGTGGCTGGCCTGCTGCTGCGTGTGGTTCTGGCCGCCGTTCTGGCTTTGCGACTGGAAACTGCCGCTGCGCACCAGGTCGGGCTGGTTTGCCACCAGGTTGGACAATTCTGCGCAGAGCGAATTGACGCGATTCTTCAACTGGTTGTTGAACATGTCCGACACCATCGTCATACCGCCACGCATCCACTGACCGGAGCCAGAAAAATCCGGATGGCTGAATTGCGCCATGCTGCCGTTGCCGTTGATGACCGAGTCCAGCATGCTGATGGTGCCGTCGGTGCTGAAGCCGTGGCGTTGCGCGATGTCGTTGATGACTTGTTGACCCGCAGCGGATAGTTGACGCATGACATGAACTCCAGAAAGTTGATAACGCAGCGATGCTGGAGCACTGACGGCCCTGATCGACCCGACCATTGTCGCTTGCCCACATGACGGACTGAATGCGATCCGTGGCCCTGTTGGAATGTGCTGACAGAATTCGTAGGGCGGGTCGCGACCCGCGTGGTGGAAGGGGCACCGACTGCGACACCCATGTTGCGCCAAGCCCGCTCCTGGTGGAATTTCGCTGCCCGTGCCGAAAAAGCCCGCGGGTCTCGACCCGCCCTACGTCGCCGAAATCTGGTTTTTTGAGGGGCAGCCGTCAAAACGGCAAATCGTCGTCCTCGACGGCAGAGTCAGGGGCAGCAGGATCGGCAGCACGGTTCTTGGCGACTGGCGCAGCCGCGTTCGGCACCAGGTCGGCGGGCTGCGTCATGCCACTCTCGGCGCTGCTGGCCGCCCCCGCAGCAGCACCGGCCCCCGCACCGCTCAACGCTTGCTCAAGCGCCCGCTCCACGGCGTCGATGCGCTCTTTGCAGACTTTGTAGGCAGCCACCGACTCGGTGACGATGTGCAGCAGGTCATCGATGTTGGGCTCTTGCTGATTGCGCAGCGTGTCGGCGTGTTTTTGCAGCACGCCGTAGGCTTTGCGGAAGTTTGTTGCGCTCATGGCTTGTTCTCGTTCTCAGAGGCGCGCGGCCACTTGGCCGTCGCGGAATTGGATTTCAATCGCTTGGCCGGCGATGGCTTGGGCTGCGCGGGTGATCGGATGTCCGTCGGCACCGCGCACGATGGCAAAGCCGCGGCCGAGTGTTTTGTCCGGGCCCTGGCCCGCGATCTCGCGCAGCAGCGCTTGTGCGCCGGTCGCCGCCTCGCTGCTCACACGCCGGGCACCCAGCGCCACATCGGCCAGCGCGCGCTCGGCATCTTCGCGCGCCCGGCGGGCGGCCAGCGTCGAACGCTCAAGCACCGATTCGTGCCACACCAGCGTCCCACTGCGCGCCTCGCGGACGACTTGGCGGGCCTGCGCTCTGACCTCGATCAGCAACTCGGGCACCCGCTGCTTGGCGGCGGCCAGATGTTCGCGAGCCGTTTGGCTAAGCTGCTGAAACTGCTGCAGCGCACCCTCGGACGCCGTGCGCACCGCGATGTGGGACTCGATGCGCACTTCCGCCATCAACTCGGCAGCGCTTTGACGTGCCGCCGCCACTTGGCGCTCGGCCCCCGACTTGACGGCCGCGTCCGCCAACTCGAGCGCGCGCCGCATCGACAGCGTCATTTGGGCCGCCGCGCGCGACACCGCCTCGAAGTTTGCCGCCGCTTCAGCGGTGCGCTTGCCAATCAACTGTTCAATCCCCAGGATGACCTTGGACGGCGTGTCGAACTTGGCATGCGCCACCTCGTCCAGCAGCGTGCTGTCGCGCTCATGGCCAATGCCGGTGAGCACGGGCACCGGCAACTCGCAAATGCAGCGCGCCAACTCGTAGTCATTCAGCCAAGCCAGATCATTCACCGCACCGCCGCCGCGGATGAGGACCAGCGCGTCGGGTAGCTTAGCCCCGTGGCCATGCCAGCCACTCAGGGCGGCCAGCATGGCAGCGCGAATTTCAGCGGCTGCCCCTTCGCCCTGGAAACGGCTGGCCACGTAGACGAACTCGCAGATGCCCAAGGCCTGCAAGCGCTCGGCCTCGGCACGGAAATCACCCAGACCCGCCGCCTCCTGCGGTGCCACCACCAGCACCGCGTTGTAGTCCCACGGCGCCGGCAGCCGCTTGTTGGCGTCGAACAAGCCCTCGCGTTGCAAGCGCTCACGGATCTCGCGCTTCTTGGCTTCGAGGTCGCCCAGCGTGTACTCCGGGTCAATGCCGTCGATGACCAAGCTCATGCCGTAAACCGGATGGATCGTCGGCTTGGCGCGCACCAGCAGCTTGATGCCGGCACCTAGCACCGCGCCGGTCGCCCGCTCGAAGGCGGGCACGATCTCGGCCGCCGTGCTGGCCCAAATCATCGCGCGGGCCTGTGCCACGGTGTTGCCCAGCAGATTTCGCTCGCCGATTTCCAAATAGACATGGCCGCTGCGCAAGTCCGCCTTCAGCACCTCGACCCGCGTCCACACACCGGCACGGTAGGCCTGCGCCACCAAGTCGGCCACGCCCGCCAACAGCACCGACAAGCTGAGCCCGCGCTCCTGCGCCAGCGCAACGCCCCCTGCCGGGGCTGGCCACTGATCCGCCCTGGCCACCAGCGCAGTTGCGGTGCCGGTGGCCTCCGCCGTCAGCCCCCCCTTGGGCAACCAAGCAGCGAAGGGCGTCAGATCGAGCCCGTCCGGCACATACCAGCGCTTCGACTCGCCGTCCCAGCGAGCGCCCAGCGCTTTGACTTGCAACCGGTCTTTGTACTGCGCCGACAAATAGGTAGGGGACATCAGGCGTGTTCGTCGAGTGGCAGCAGGCTCATCGGACACCTGTGTCCAAGGCAAGAAGGGTCAAGCGACAGGCCGTTCAGCCATGCCGGTTGAACTGAGAGGTGGAAGCCGGAGCTGGAGCTGGAACTTCAGCCCGCAATGCCCAGCAACTCCACCTCGAAGTTCAAGGTCGCGTTGGGCGGAATCGTGCCGGGCATGCCGCGCTCGCCGTAAGCGGTGCTGCCGGGGCAGACCAGCAGCGCCTTGCTGCCCACCGACAACTTTTGCAAGCCTTGCGTCCAGCACGGAATGACCCGACTGAGCGGAAACGACGCCGGCTGGCCGCGTTTGTACGAGCTGTCGAACTCGGTGCCGTTCTGCAAGGTGCCCCGGTAATGCACCGTCACCGTGTCGGAGACCTTCGGCGTTGCCGCCCCCGATTTGCCCGGCGTCAGGACCGTGATCTGAACGCCGGACGGCAGCGTTTCAGCCGGCGCGGCATAAGTGCAAGCGGCTGCAGCCACCAGGGCGGAAGTCAGGGCAAAGTGGCGAATGGATGGTTTCAAGGGAAATTCCAGCAGGAGTTGGGTGGGCGAGCTAGCCGTGAGGGGGAATCTTAGCCGGGGTCGGCTACTCCCCGTTTTTAGGCGCTGCTGCCCTGACAACATCGATGTGGGGGCGATGCTGCCGTGCTGGACAAGGAAGTCTGCGACCCAGTGATCTGAAACTTTGGGCGCGCGCTATGCCCAACTGTCCGGCCCCAGCGGCAAGGCATTGAGTTCCTTGCGTGATTCGCGCCATTGCGGCCAATGGCGGTCGAGCAGCGCCACAAAACGATCGCTGTGAGTGGGTTCCAGCAAGTGCAGCAGTTCGTGCACCACCACGTACTCCAGCAAATCCTTGGGCTTCTTCACCAGCTCGGTATTCAGCCGGATGTTGCCGGCCGCGTGATTGCAACTGCCCCACTTGGTTTTCATGCGCTGCAGGAAGTAGCCGGACGCAGCGACACCCAGCTTGGCTTCCCACTTGGCCATCAGGCCAGGCACGGCTGCATGCAGCAGCGACTTGTGCCACGCGTGCACCACCTCGGCGCGCTTCTCCGCTGAGCTGCCTGGGCGAATCTGCAAGGTCAGGCGCCGGTGGCTGAGCTTCACCAGCGGCTTGCCTGCCACCTCTTCGATCGCCAGCAGATACCGTCGCCCCCACAAGTAATGGCTCTCGCGCCCGGTGAACCGCCGCGGCACCTCACGGGCCTGGGCGGCCAGCTTCAGGCGCTGGTCTCGAATCCAGCTCAGCTTCGAGATGGCGTAGGCGCGAGCGACCTCCGTTCGGGTCGCCCGCGGTGCGACCAGCGTCACCCGCCCGGTGGGCGGATGCACGGTCAGGTGCACATGCTTGACGTCCTTGCGCGTCAGGGTGACGAGCACATCACCCAACGTGATCGCCTCGGTCATCGCTGCGGTCAGCGTCTCCGCCATCAATAGCCCGGCTGGTTCTTGATGATGTCGAACAGCGCCTCCGTGGCCTGGCGGTCCTTGTCCAGCAGCGGATAAATGGCGTTCTGCACCGTGCGCTCGCGCGTTTCGTCGCCCTTCCACCCTGCGGGCGCACGCTCCCTCACCACCCAATCGAGTCTCAAGGCCAGTGCGGCCTTGTCCTCATCGGCGCTCGGGTAGCAGAAGTTGGAAGCAGGAATCGAGTCGAGGTTGTTGTAGAGCACGGTGGCCTCGGCGTTGCCCTGCAGTGAAGCTGGCGTGTCGTCGTCAGGCTTTTTGCCCGCCAGCTGCCGCACCAGTGCCTCGGCCTGGCGCAGAAACTCTTCGTACGCCTCAGCGTCGGTCCGGCTCTGGCCAATCAAGTCGTCAAGCAGCTTGGACATCTGCTCGTAGAACTTCGGGTCGGTCAGTTGGGCGCGGATGATGGTCTTGCGGACGTTGTTGATGATCCCTTCCGCGACCGCATTTTTCGAGAGCTTGCCTTTTTCGTTGAGCTTCTTGGCGATGGCGTCGTGGATGCCGGTCTGGATGATCAGCTCGGTCAACGACAGCGAGCCCAAGTCACCCAGATCGGTGGCCGCATCGGCCTGGATGTAGGTGTTGAGCAGATGCCGCATGTCCGCCTCGAAGGGCTTGGTGTCCAGCTCTTCGCCTGCGTTTTTCTTGATCGAGGCGCGGGTTTCCGCATAGAACTCCGCCTCTCGCTTGATCGCAGCCACGTCGGCGTCCGAGTAGCCCGCTTCGGTCAGGTGCTGCGCGATGTCGGCATAGGCGCGCACAAACAGGGCCACGGCCTTGTAGAAGGCAATGCGCAAGGCCTCGGTCTCGTCCAGCGAGCCCGCCTGCGCTGCATCGCCGCAGAAGTAGCGCAGAAACTGCTCCACCTCCCTGGGCTGCGGCACCGGTTCGCACAGGTAGAACAAGGCCTGGCGGGTGTCGTCCAGCTGAGTCTTGCCCTCCACCAGCCAGTTCTTCAGCTCGACGTTGTTGTTGCCACCGCCGCCTGTGTTGCCACCCTCGTCGATATCCAGCTCGTCCGAGCTGTACACGGCGATGGCCTGCTGCACGTCGCCGAACAGCTCCTTGAAGTCGACGATGTGGCCGTAGTCCTTGTCGTCGCCGTCCAGCCGGTTGGTGCGGCAGATGGCTTGGAACAGGTTGTGGTCAAGCAGCT
>CANFYD010000081.1 GCA_947450745.1 Burkholderiales bacterium | reverse complement strand
GGCAGCACCGCATTCTTGTTGGCCGAAGGGATGATGCGGCCCGCAAGGGGCGTGCCGCCGTGAACGATGAGATTGGACATGGGCTGTTGCAGCTGGGGAGGTCAGGGCTGATTGTCGGGGCTAAAAAGAGCGTGTTTTGAGTCCGTAGGGCGGGTCTCGAGCCGAATGATCGCCCTGCACCGGCCGCACGCGGGTCGCGACCCGCCCTACGTTGGAAAGCGTGCCAGGGCGCTAGCCCTGGGGGTCGAGCCGGCGCGCGCGGGCCAGCCGCCAAGCGCCGTCCGGTTCGTCGGCATAAACCTGCTCGGCGGTGGTGGTGGTTTCTTGGCGGTGGGTGTCGATGGCGATGCGTTTGTCGAACACAAAGCATTCGCCTTGCCAGTCGCGCTCGGCATCCGGCAGGGCTTCGAAATAGCTGACGATGCCGCCGTCGAGCTGGTAGACGTCCAAGCCCTGGTCCTGCATCCAGGCGCTGGTTTTTTCACAGCGGATGCCGCCGGTGCAATACATGGCGATGCGCTTGCCCTCGGCCTTCCAGGCGTCCGCATGGCTGGCCACATAGGCCGGGAAATCGCGGAAATGCTTCACCTGCGGGTCGACGGCGCCGGCAAAGTGCCCGAGGCGGAACTCGAACGAGTTGCGGTTGTCCAGCACCAGCACATCGGGTTGCTGGATCAGCTCGCGCCAAGCGGCGGGGGAGACATGGGTGTCCGGCTTGGCCGGGTCGGGCAAGCCGCTGACGCCGGGCACGCCAAAGGCGACGATCTCCGGCTTGCAATGCACCTTGAGCAGGGTGAAGGGCGGATGAGTGCAGTCGCTGTGCTTGAACAGCATGCCGACAAACGCGCCGGCAAAGACCGGGTCGCTGTGCAGCGCGCTCTCGAACGCCTGCAGCACTGGCGGCGGGCCGGCCACCGCGCCGCTGATGCCTTCCGGGGCCAGCAGCACATTGCCGCCCAGGCCGGTGCTCAGTTCGCGCAGGCGTGCGGCGGCGGCTTCCGGGTCCGTCACAGCGACGAAGCGGTAAAAGGAGCTGTGAATATGAGCTTCAGACATACAGGGCCGGGTCGGTTGGCGAAGCCGCACATGGTAACGAGGGGCCACCCCTACAATCCCGCCAACCCTCAAAACAACAGGCTTCACTGTGTCCGATCGCCTTGCCGTACTGCCTCAATACCTGATGCCCAAACAGGCCATGACCCGGTTTGGCGGGCTGGTCGCAGGGTCCCGCATGGGCTGGCTGACGACCACCATCATTCGCCGTTTTGTGAAGCGCTACAACGTCAACATGGCCGAGGCGGCCAACCCCGACATCAGCAGCTACACCAGCTTCAACGACTTTTTCACCCGCGCGCTGAAGCCCGGTGCCCGGCCGCTGGCCAGCGCCGCACTGATCTGCCCGGTGGACGGGGCTATCAGCCAGTTCGGGGCGATTGCGGGCGACCAGATCTTCCAGGCCAAGGGCCACAGCTTTTCCACCACGGCGCTGGTGGGCGGCGATGCCGAGCTGGCGGCGCAGTTCAAGGACGGCTCGTTTGCCAACCTCTACCTGAGCCCGCGCGACTATCACCGCATCCACATGCCCTGCGCCGGGCGGCTGCTGCGCATGATCCATGTGCCGGGCGAGCTGTTCTCGGTCAACCCGACGACGTCGCGCGGCGTGCCCGGCCTGTGTGCCCGCAACGAGCGCGTCGTCTGCGTGTTCGAGGGCAAGGACGGCCCCTGGGTGCTGGTGCTGGTGGGCGCCACCATCGTCGGCAGCATGGCCACCGTCTGGCACGGCGTCGTCAACCCGCCGCGTCCCGGCCACCTGCGCAATTGGGATTACTCCGATCAGCGCCGATTGTTGAAAAAGGGCGAAGAGATGGGCCGTTTTTTGCTCGGCTCGACGGTGGTGATGCTGTTCCCCAAAGCGGCCAGCGGCCCGCTGGCCTTCAACCCGAGCTGGCAGCCGGGTGGGGCGATCAAGTTAGGTGAGGCGATGGCCGAGCGCTGAAATCAGCCGCGCTGGCTGGTTTCAGCCGCCGCCCAGCGACCTTCAAGACAATTTTGCAGAGATTCCCCATGACCCAACGCGTTCTGACCGGCATCACCACCACCGGCACTCTCCATCTTGGCAACTATGTCGGTGCCATCCGCCCGGCCATTGCGGCCAGCCGCGAGCCCGGCGTGGAGAGCTTTTTCTTCATGGCCGATTACCACGCGCTGATCAAGTGCGACGACCCGGCCCGCATCGCCCGCTCGCGTCTGGAGATCGCCGCCACCTGGCTGGCCGCCGGGCTGGACACCGAGCGCGTCACCTTCTACCGGCAGAGCGACATCCCCGAAATCCCCGAACTGACCTGGTTGCTGACCTGCGTCACCTCGAAGGGCCAGATGAACCGGGCCCACGCGTACAAGGGGGCGACCGATGCCAACTTGGCTGTGGGTGAGGATATCGACGCCGGCATCACGATGGGGCTGTACAGCTACCCGATCCTGATGGCGGCTGACATCCTGATGTTCAACGCCCACCGCGTGCCGGTGGGCCGCGACCAAGTCCAGCACATCGAAATGGCGCGCGACGTGGCGCAGCGCTTCAACCATTTGTTCGGCCAGGGGCGTGAGTTCTTCGTTCTGCCCGAGGCGGAGGTGGCGGAGGACGCCACCCTGCTGCCCGGGCTGGACGGCCGCAAGATGTCGAAGAGCTACGACAACGCGATCCCGCTGTTTGAAGGCGGGGCCAAGAGTTTGAAAGACGCGATAGCCCACATCGTCACCGACTCCAAGCTGCCGGGCGAGCCCAAAGACCCGGACGGCCAAGCGCTGGTGACGATTTATGACGCCTTTGCCAGCACCGAGCAGCGCTTGGCGTTCCGCGCCGCCTTGCGCGCCGGCCTGGCCTGGGGCGAGGCCAAGCAGCAATTGTTCGAGCTGATCGACGCGCAAATCGGGCCGATGCGCGCCCGCTACGCCGAGCTGATGGCCCACCCGGAGCGCATCGAAGCGGCGCTGCAGATCGGCGCCGCCAAGGCCCGCGCGCTGGCCGCGCCGCTGTTGGCCGAGTTGCGCCAAGCGGTGGGCTTGCGCAACTTCACCGCGATCGCGGCGGCGGCCTTGACTGGAACTGCAACCATGGCTGGGGCGGCGCACGTCAAAGCGGCCTTGCCTGTGTTCAAGCAATACCGCGAAGCCGATGGCCGCTTCTATTTCAAACTGAACGCCGCCGACGGCCACCTGCTGCTGCAAAGCGACGCCTTTGCCGACGGTCGCTCCGCCGGCCAATGGGTTGCTCGCTTGAAAAAGGACGGCGCCGCTGCGCTGACCGAAGCCCCGGTGCAGCGCGCTGAGGGCGTGGAAGCTGCGGCCGTGGCGGCGGCGCTGAGCGCTTTGCAAGCGGCTGAGGCTTGAGCTGAGGTCAGGAGCCTGGGCGGCAGAGGGATCGGCTGCTGCAAGTCCGCCACAGCTGTGGCTTAACCAGCAACATCAGCAATCTTGAACACCGCAACCGCGTGCTTCATCCGGTCGGCTTGCTCGCTCAGACTTTCTGCGGCCGCAGCGCTTTGCTCGACCAGCGCTGCATTTTGCTGAGTCATTTGGTCTAGATCGCCAATGGACTGATTCACTCCAGCGATGCCCGTGCTCTGTTCATTGGCCGCAGTGGTGATTTCAGCAATCACATCGGCAACCCGGCGTACGGACTGGACAATTTCATCCATGGTGGCACCTGCATCGGTCACCAGTTGGGTGCCTGATTGAACTTTGGACACCGAGGTGCTGATCAACACTTTGATCTCCTTGGCGGCTTCGGCGCTACGCTGAGCCAGGCTACGCACTTCGCTGGCGACCACGGCAAAACCACGGCCTTGCTCACCCGCGCGAGCCGCTTCGACGGCGGCATTCAGCGCCAAGATATTGGTTTGAAATGCGATGCCATCAATCACTCCGATGATGTCGGAAATCTTCTTGCTGCTCGCGTCAATCTCTTGCATGGTCGTGATGACCTGCCGCACCGCCTCGCCACCGCGCTGTGCGACCGAAGATGCGCTGGCCGCCAAGATACTCGCTTGGTGAGCATTGGCCGCGCTGTTTTTCACGGTATGGGTCAGGGAATCCATACTGGATGCGGTGGACTGCAAGTTGCTGGATGTCTGTTCGGTGCGGTGAGCTAAATCGTTGTTGCCTTTTGCGATCTCGGCACTGGCGTTGGCAATGCTTTCAGTGCTGCCCCGCACCTCTGAAACCATCCGTCCCAGCGAACGGTTCATGCCGGCCAGTGAGCGTATTAAATCTCCAAATTCGTCTGCTCGGGATTCATCAACATCGGCGCTCAAGTCGCCCTCGGCAATACGTGAGGCTAATTCGTTGGCCTCGGACAGCGGTCGTTTAATCGAGCGAATAAGAAATGCTGCGCCCACCAAAAGACCGCATATGACCGCGGCCAAGGCCAAGCCAGAAGCTAGTTCAAGTTGTTGCGCGCTGGCTTCAAAATTCGTGCGTAGTTTTTCATTGCTCGCATTCTGCAGCGCAACGAAATCTCGGAATCCCCCTTGTACCCTCGCCACGGCAGGACGATATTGACTCTCGATCAACGCAGGAAACTCTGTGGGCTTGAGAACTTTGACCAACGTGCTCTGGCCACTAATATCCAGAACAATTTTTCGCAGACTACCTATTTTTGCAATTTGAGCAGTATCTGCTTCTGACAGTCCCATGGATTCCAAAGATTTTTGCAATTCATCTATTTGAAGATTAGTGGTCGTGATCTGGTTCTTAAAGGCCGCAGTGATGCCGGGGTCAACAGATACCACCACGGCCAGGGATCGCACCGCATTCAAGTCGGCCAGCGCCGCCCATTGGTTGGCGGCTGTCACGCGAGCCGCCATTGCTGCGTTTGCCAGACCAAACGCGCCACGTGCTTCGCGGGATTTGAAAGTAGAGTGGCCCATGATGATGGCGATTAACAGCACCATCACGACCATGGACGCCCACAATTTAGTTGCCAAGCGGAGTCTGTCCAAACGCATTTTTATCCCCATTAATTATTTTTTAATTAAAGCACGAAACACTTCGTGAATAACCTCTAAAACAGCTGGTAAAAACCCCATGCGTATTGCAGAAAAATGCATAAAAGTGCCGGTAATTGCAAGAATCGGATGTTGCCTGTATTTTTGCCCCGCTGTTCTCCTCTTCGTCCGTGACAAGGCGTGACTCTGCTGCGCGGCCCGCGCAACGCCTGCCACCCATCTTTTGGAACTTGTGGGCCGCCGGGCCTGCCGTAGCAATCGCAATCTCGGCGAACTGTTGGAGCGGCTAAAAGCAGAATGACTCAGTCTTGCAGTGGCAAACCCCGCTTCCAGCTATGGGGATATTTTGGCTAACGGCCTTTTCGGCGACTGCTTGGAAACAATCGAAATGTGATGTCCGATCACGTTCGATTATTTTTAATCTGGAGCAAGCCATGGTTCAAATTCAATACCGGTTGAGGTCCGCTTTGCGGATGGCCGCTTCGGCGGGTTTGCTGGTCAGCCTCGGCGCTTGCAGCAACTTGCATGCGACCAATACCGTAGCGTTGTCCGCGCTCTTGACTGGCGCGGCGGAAGTGCCGCCGACGACGACCAGCGGGACGGGCATGGCGGAGGCGACGCTGGATAAGGACACGCGGGTGCTGGTCTGGAAGGTGACGTACACCGGTTTGACGGGTGCGGCCACGGCGGCGCATATCCACGGGCCTGCGGCGGCGGGCAGCAATGCAGGCGTTGTCATTCCTTTCACGGGAACGGCCAGCCCGATGGAGGGACAGGCGACGCTGACCGAGGCGCAAGTCGCTGATCTGCTGGCGGGCAAGTGGTATGTCAACGTCCACACGGCTGCCAACAAGGGCGGTGAGATCCGGGGGCAATGGGCGCCCAGGCGCTTGAATCCGATGATGTGAGTGGATCGATCGACTTGATCAACAGCAGCCGCGCCTCAAGGCTGCCGCCTCTCAGGGCGGCAGCCAACCTCGATCAACGGGCAAGTCGCAAAAACCCGCTACCCTTGTTGGAACGCTTTCGTTAGCCTTTGGTGCGCGAAAGCAACACACAACGAGGAGACTGCCTGATGACTACCATTCCTGCCGACAGTTTGGCTCTGCAACGGTTCTACCACTGGGAGCGCACGCTGAAAGACCGCGTGGCCTTGACGCAGCCGATGGGCGGCGGGGTGGTGCAAGAACTGAACTGGGCCGAGGTGGGCGACCAAGTGCGTCGCATGGCCACTCACCTGCAGTCGCAGGGCTGGGGGCCGGGGGCCAAGGTGGCCATCTTGTCCAAGAACTGCGCTTGGTGGCTGATGAGCGACTTGGCGATCTGGATGGCCGGCTATGTGTCGGTGCCGCTCTATCCGACGCTGGCGGCTGAAACGATTCGGCAGATCCTGACCCACAGCGATGCCAAGGCTTGCTTTGTCGGCAAGCTCGATGGCTGGGACGAGATGAAGTCCGGCCTGCCGGCAGACCTGCCCTGCATCAGCTACCCGCTCTCACCCGACGACGCCAAAAAGGCTTACGAAGGCTGGGACGCCATTTGCGCCCGCAGCGTGCCGATGGTGGGCGAGCCGGTGCGCCAAGCCGATGAATTGGCCACCTTGATCTACACCTCGGGCACGACCGGCAACCCGAAGGGCGTGATGCACAGCTTCGGCGCTTTTGCCTGGGCGCTGAGCGCCGGTTTGAAGCGCTTCCCGATGACACAGGCGGACCGCATGTTGTCGTATCTGCCGCTGGCCCATGTGGTGGAGCGCACGCTGGTCGAGCATGGCTGGCTGGGCACCGGCATGGCGCTGTTCTTTGCCGACAGCCTGGACACCTTTACGGCCGATTTGCAGCGTGCCCGGCCGACGATATTTTTCTCGGTGCCACGGCTGTGGGTGAAGTTTCAACAGGGCGTGCACGCCAAGATGCCGGAGGCCAAGCTGGCGCGGCTGCTGTCCATTCCGCTGATCGGCGGGCTGGTGCGCGGCAAGATCAAGAAGGCGCTGGGCCTGGATCAATGCACGTTTGCGGCCGGCGGTGCGGCTCCGATGCCGGTGGCGCTGCTGGCTTGGTACCGCAAGCTGGGCCTGCCGATCAACGAGGGTTACGGCATGACCGAGAACCTGGCGCTGTCCCACATGACCCTGCCGGGCCGCGACCAGACCGGCACCGTGGGCCCGGTTTACGAGGGCGTGGAGGCGCGCGTCGAGCCCGCGACCGGCGAGCTGCTGATGCGCAGCCCGGCGCTGATGCTGGGTTATTACAAGGAGCCGGCCATGACGCAGGAGGTGCTGACCGCCGACGGCTGGCTGCGCACCGGCGACAAGGGCCAGATCGACACGCAGGGCTGCCTGCGCATCACCGGCCGGGTGAAGGATTTGTTCAAGACCAGCAAGGGCAAATATGTGGCACCGGCGCCGATCGAGGACAGGCTGGGTGCGCATCCGTCGGTCGAGGCCTGCATAGTCACCGGGGCCAATCTGGGCCAGCCGCTGGGGCTGCTGCTGCTGTCGGCCGACGGCGTCAAACGCACCGAGTCGGAAGCCGAGCGGGCCTTGCTGGTGACCGAGCTGACGCAACATCTGGCCAAGATCAATCTGCAGCTGGACCCACATGAGCAGATGGACTGCCTGGTACTGCTGAAAACGCCGTGGACGGTGGAGAACGGCTTCATCACGCCGACCTTCAAAGTCAAGCGCAACCGCATGGAAGAAGTGTTCGCCTCGAAGATGGAGGGCTGGGTCGCTCAGCGCAAGAAGATCGTGTTTGGCGATTGATGGGTTGATAGATTGACCCTGTTGCGGGGAACGGCTGGGCCAACAACAGCCGTCTCCCCGCAGGTTTGGGCTGCAATTTGCGCCCCCCTGCGCCCACAAGGTTGTCCAACTACAACGTTTCCGGCATTTCTACCGCTGCACTGATAGGCCGCCATCCGCACAAGTCGGAATATTCCGATCGGCCTGCGAAAATAAAGGTTTTTGATAACCTGCCGGCATGAAACCTCAGTTGCACAGCTTGACCCCTCCGCCGCCAGCGCACAATTCGCCCGCGATCAATCTGGCCTTGCAAGGCGGCGGTTCGCACGGTGCCTTCACCTGGGGGGTGCTGGATGCGCTGCTGGAGGACGGGCGGGTCTCGTTCGAAGGCATCAGCGGTACCAGCGCCGGGGCGATGAATGCGGTGGCGCTGGCGCATGGTTACGCGCAAGCCCATGAGCAGGGCCGCGACCCGCGCGAAGCGGCGCGTGAATCATTGGCCAATTTTTGGACGGGCATCGTCTCGATGGGGGCGTTGTCCGAGGCGCAACGCGCGCCGTTCGAGATGCTGTTCGGCCGCATTGGCGGTGCCAATTCCATCGCTTCGCTGTGGACCAACGCGATGACCAGCTTCTGGTCCAGCGCGGTGTCGCCGTACCAAAGCAATCCCTTCGACCTCAATCCGCTGCGCAACTTTGTGGCCAAGCAGATCGACTTTGAAGCGGTGGCGCGGCTGCGCAAGCTGAAGGTGTTTGTGGTCGCCACGCGCGTCACCACCGGCAAGGCCGAGGTGTTTTCGGGCGACCGTCTGACGGTGGATGCGGTGATGGCTTCGGCCTGCATCCCGACGATATTCAAGGCGGTGGAGATCGACGGCGACCATTTCTGGGACGGCGGCTATTCCGGCAACCCGGCCATTCACCCGCTGATTTACGACTGCAGCGGGCGCGACATCCTGCTGGTCCAGATCAACCCGATCCGCCGCGACAAGGTGCCCACCACCAGCGCGCAGATCATGGACCGGCTCAACGAGGTGACTTTCAACGCCGGCCTGATTGCCGAGATGCGCGCGATCGATTTCGTCAAACGCCTGCTGGCCGAAGGCAAACTGGACCCGGCGCATTACAAAGACGTGTTGATGCACCGCATCGACGGTGGCGAGGCGCTGGAGGCGTTCGCCGCCAGCACCAAAAGCTCTACCAAGGCCAGTTTGATCCACACGCTGCGTGACCTGGGCCGAGCGCAGGCGCGCATCTGGCTGGCCGAGCATCACCATGAGCTGGGCGTCAGCAGCTCGGTCAATATCAAGAAGGATTATCTGGACGACATGCGCGTGCCAGTGACGCGCCGCCCGATGGTGCGCGCGGCTTAAGCCCCAATACTGTTCAAAAGAGCTCGTTCGCCCTGAGCTTGGCTAAGGGTTGTCGGAGCGAGCCCGCAGTTCGCGACCCGCCCTACGGATGGCTGTTTTCGCAGGGCGGGCCGTGATCCGCGTGGTGGCAGACGAATCTTGGTCGCTCAGGCTCCTAAGCCTTGTCCAAGTAGAGGCCCGCACAAAGTGCCAAACCGACGCCGTACAGCATCCAGGTGTTGCTGACGGCGTAGGGATAAAGCATCAGCGCCACACCCAGCCACAGCGTGATGCGGCGCTCGCTGCGGCGGCCGTGGCGGAACGCCAGCAGCCCGATCAGCCCAAACAGCAGGGCACCAAAAATATAGGCAGGGCTGGGCAGTTCCAGGCCCAAGGCTTGCAGTTCAGAGAGAGTGTTCATGCGGACGCATTAAACCCCGACTTGACGGACAGGCTAGCAAGAAGCCCGCCGTCAGGACCTGCTTACTGCTTGATCGCTTCGACCTGGATCACCAGCTTGACGTTCTTCGGGAAGCCGTAAGCCAGGCCGTAGTCGATGCCCCACTGGGTGCGGTCGATGACGGCTTCAAAGTCGCCACCGCAGACTTCGCGCTTCAGCATCGGGCTGTCGTAGCAGTTGAAGCCGGTGGCCTTCAGCGTGACCGGGTTGGTCTTGCCGCGCAGCGTCAGCAGGCCGACGACTTCACTGACCTTGTCGCCGTTGAAGACGAATTTGTCGCCGACGAACTTGGCGACCGGGAACTTTTCAGCCGAGAAGAAGTCATCGCTCTGCAGATGCTTGTTCATCGGTGCCACGCCGGTGTTGACCGAAGCCAGCTCGAAGCTCACCTCGACGCGGCCGGTCTTGGCGGCGCGGTCAAACTGCACGCTGCCTTCTTTCTTGTCAAAGCGGCCACGATTGGTCGAGGTGCCGAAGTGGCTGATCTCGTAAGTCACGAAGGTATGGGTCGGGTCGATCGCGTAGGTGGCGGTTTCGGCCTGAGCCAGGACGGCGCAGGACAGCAAGGCGGCGGTCAGAAGGGTTTTCTTCATGGATGCTTTCGTCGGTTGGGGTGGGGTGGAAGGAATGAACAGCATGTGGTGCAGATTTAAAGAGCGGCTACGCCACTGAACGCCAGCTTGAACTTCACTGTCACTTCGTTGGCGACCAGCGAGACATCGGACCATTCGCCGTCGCCGATCTTGAACTCAAGCCGTTTCAGCACAAAGCTGCCGGCCGCAGTCGAGACAGCACCGGCCTGCGTCAAGGTGATGGGCACGACGATGTCGCGGGTCTGGCCCTTGATCGTCAATTTGCCGCTGATGTCGTAGCGCCCGACGCCAGCGCCCGCCTTGATGGCCGAGCTCTGGAAGCTGGCTTGCGGCATCTTCTTGCTGTCGAACCAGGGCGCTTTGGCCAATTCGGCCTCCAGCTCCGCAGCACCCAGGGCCACGCTGGCCAGGTCGATGTTGAAGGCGACGCGACCGGCTTCGGGCTTTTTGGGGTCAAAAACCAGTTGGGCGTTGAAAGTCTTGAAACGGCCGTCCACCGGCACGCCCATTTGGCGGCTGGTGAAGCCCAGTTCGCTCTGGGCCGGCAGCAGTTGGGCCGCAGCAGCCGCTGTCACGGCCGGTTTGGCTTGAGCCTCAGCGGCTTCCACTTGAAACAGCAAGGCGGCCGAAGCGAGGGCGAGCAGCAGGGTAGCGGAGGTTTTCATGCTTGTTTGTCCGGTGCGGTGGAACGGCCCGGCAGCATCCGC
>CANFYD010000080.1 GCA_947450745.1 Burkholderiales bacterium | reverse complement strand
GAATGCCACGCCGGCCGCCAGCCGTGCGGCCGTGCTGCGCCGCGCCGCCGATACCCTCGATGCGCGCCTGCCCGAGTTCTGCGCCATCTGGGTCAAGGAGGCGTTCAAGACCCAGGCCGACTGTGTGGCCGAGGTGCGCGAGGCGGTGGACTTTTTGCGTTACTACGCTGATCAAGCGGAGTTCGATGTTTTTGCCGACCCAGCGGGTTCCAATGCCGCCGCGCTGCAGGGCCGAGGCGTCTTCGTCTGCATCAGCCCGTGGAACTTTCCGCTGGCGATTTTTGCCGGTCAAGTGGCGGCGGCCCTGGTGACCGGCAACACGGTGGCGGCCAAGCCGGCCGAGCAGACCCCGTTTGTGGCTCAGCAGTTCGTCGAATTGCTCTACCAAGCCGGCCTGCCGCGCGACGCCCTGCGCCTGCTGCACGGCCCGGGCGAAACGGTCGGCGCAGGCCTGGTGGCGGCGGCGCAGACGGCCGGCGTCTGCTTCACCGGCTCCACCGCCGTGGCGCAGCTCATCAACCGCAGCCTTGCCGACAAGCTGAGCGCGCCGGCGGCAGATGGCGAGCCCAGCGGCTTGTTGCCGCTGATTGCGGAAACCGGTGGCCTCAACGCGATGCTGGTCGATTCCACCGCCCTGCCCGAGCAGGTCATCGATGCCGTCGTGCAATCGGCCTTCCGCTCGGCCGGCCAGCGCTGCTCGGCCCTGCGCCTGCTGTGCGTGCATGACAGCATTGCCGACGGCGTGATCGAGATGCTGAGCGGCGCCTTGCAGCAGCTGTGGGTCGGCCACGCGGCAGATCTGGCCACCGATGTGGGCCCGGTGATCGACGACGAAGCGTTCCAGAACGTCACGCAAGAGATCGCCCGCTTGAAACGCGAAGCCCGCTTGATTGCCGAGGCACCGGTGCATGACGCCTTGCCCCGCTTGGTGCGGCCGGTGGCCTTCGAGATCGCGCGTATCGGCGACTTGCAGCAAGAGATTTTTGGTCCGGTCCTGCATGTGTGGCGCTGGTCGGGCGATGTGGACGCGGTGGTGGAGCAGATCAACGCGCTCGGCTACGGCCTGACGCTGGGTCTGCAGACCCGCATCGACAGCCGGGCGCTGCGGCTGGCGGCCATGGCCCGCGTCGGTAATGTGTACGTCAATCGCAACGTCATCGGCGCGGTTGTCGGCGTGCAGCCGTTTGGTGGCGAAGGCATGTCGGGCACCGGGCCGAAAGCGGGCGGGCCGAACTATCTGTATCGCTTTTGCGTCGTGCCGCCAGCGCCCGTTTTGGCGCCACTGCTGTCCGAGTTGCCCCATGCACATGCGCCTGAGCTCGCACCGCTACCGGCCGAGGCCGCTGCGGCCAGTGAGCTGAGCGCAGCGCTGGCGAGCCTGACGACCGGCCATGCGGCCTGGCATCAGCAGCTGCTGGCAGAGCGAGTCGCCGTGCTGCGCCGCGCTTTTGACGGCCAGGTCGGTGCGGCCCGGCTGGAGCAGCGGCTGGTGCGTGCCGAGCAGCGGCTTGCCGATCAGTTGCTGCCCGGCCCGACCGGCGAAAGCAACGAGCTGCGCCTGCAGGGCCGTGGCGTGCTCGTCTGCCTGGCCGGCGCGGCAGCGGCGGAACCGCTGGCGCTGGCCATTTGCGCGGCGCTGGTGGCCGGCAACAGCCTGGCGGTGGTGGTGGACGGCGCGGCGGCCCTGCATGCAGAGCGCTTGCAAGAGCGTTTGCGCGCCGCCGGTCTGCCTGAGGCAGCGCTGCTGTTGCTGCCCGGCGGCGCGGCTACTTTGAGCGCCTTGCTGACCGATGCGCGCGTGGCCGGGGCTTGCCTGGCCGGGCCCGATGCGCTCGTCGAGCAGCAGTTGGCGCAACAAATGGCCGCCGGCAACGGCCCGATCCGCCCGCTGATCAGCGCCGAGGAGCTGGCGGACGACCACCAGCAATACCGCTTCAGCGCCGAGCAGACGCTGACGATCAATACCGCAGCAGCCGGGGGCAATGCAGCGCTGCTGGCCAGCATGAATTGAAAGGTTGGGCTGTTCGGTGGGTGCAAGGCGCACGCTGATAATCCGCCGAACCCATCCCTGTGAGCCCCACCCATGAACGAACTCCGGCCTGACCTTGCCCGTACGACGCTCGGTGTGCTGTTCATGGCCGGCTTGATCCTGGCGGCGTTCTGGGTCTTGCGGCCCTTCATTGGCCCGGCCATCTGGGCCACCACCATCGTCGTGGCCACCTGGCCCTTGCTGCGCAAGTTGCAGGCGCGCCTGTGGCAGCGGCGCTTGCCGGCGGTGCTGGTGATGACGCTCGGCCTGTTGCTGCTGTTCGTGCTGCCGGTCACGCTGGCCATCGTCACGCTGGTGGACAAGGCTGACGAGATCGCGCTGGCCGTCAAACAACTGGCCAGCCTGCAAATGCCGACGCCGCCCGAGTGGCTGACGGCGCTGCCCTTTGTCGGCGCCAAGATCCAAGCTTTCCGGGATGAAGCGGTAGCGGCCGGTGCGCAGGGCGTGTGGGTCAAGCTGCAGCCGTTTGCCGGGCAGTCGGTGCGCTGGTTGGTGGCCGAAGTCGGCAGCATTGGCTATTTGGTGGCGCAGGCTTTGCTGGTGGTGGTGCTGGCCGCGCTGATGTATGCGCGGGGCGAGACGGCGGCGGCCGGCCTGCTGCGCTTTGGCCGTCGCTTGGGTGGCCGGCAAGGCGAGGCCACCGTGGTGTTGGCCGGGCAGGCGATTCGCGGCGTGGCGCTGGGCGTTGGGGTCACGGCGCTGGTGCAGTCGGTGCTGGGCGGTGTTGGTTTGGGTCTGGCCGGCGTGCCTTATGCCGGCCTGCTGACGGTGCTGATGTTCGTGCTGTGCCTGGCGCAACTGGGGCCGATCCTGGTACTGGTGCCCGCCGTGGCGTGGCTTTACTGGAGCGGCGACAGCGGCTGGGCCACCTTTTTGCTGGTGGTGAGCTTGGTGGTGGGGACGCTGGACAACTTCTTGCGGCCCATGCTGATCCGCATGGGTGCCGACCTGCCCTTGCTGCTGATCTTCTCCGGCGTCATCGGCGGCCTGCTGGCGTTCGGCTTGATCGGCATCTTTGTCGGCCCGGTGGTGTTGGCGGTGGCCTACACCTTGCTGCAGGCCTGGGTCGGCGACGGCACGGGCGAAACAGCAGTGCGCATTGACTAAGCACCGGTGCGCCCGCGCAAGGGGGTCAAGTAAAATCGGTCTACGCCCGGTGTTCGCCACGGAACTGCTACCGTCAGGCATATTGAAATGTCGCTGGAGACCTGAAAATCATGCAAGTTCAATCAATCACCAAGAAGCCAGCCTTGCTCGGGTTGGTGTTGGCCGCCACGCTGTTGCTGGGTGCTTGCGCGACCGGGCCGGCGGTGCAAGTGGAGATCGACCAGAAGGCCGACTTCAGCCAGTACAAAACCTTCGGCTTCGCCAACCCGCTGGGCACCGACCGCAACGGCTACCAGACGATTGTGTCCGGCCACTTGAAGGCCGCTACCCAGCGCGAGCTGGAAGCGCGCGGTTTGCGCCTGAGCGAGAGCGCGCCGCAGCTGCTGGTCAACTTCAATGCAGCGCTGAACGAAAAACTGCGAGTCTCGTCACTGCCTTCGCCGATGCTCGGTTTTGGCGTGGGTCGGGGTTACTACAGTTATCGCGCCGGCATGTATTCGACCTGGCCGATGTATCGCGGCGAGTTGGTCGCCACGCCCTACCAGGAAGGGGCGCTGAACATCGACCTGATCGACGCCAGCTCCAAGCAAATGGTCTGGGAAGGCGTGGTGACCGAGGCGGTAACTCAGCAGGCGCTGGACAACCTGCAAACGGCCATCGACAGAGCCGTTGCGGCCGCCTTTGCCAAATACCCCAGTGCTCTGATTCCAGCGGCTGCCGTGCCGATGGTGCCAGCCAAGTGAGTTCACCGATTGCATTCATTGGCGGCGGCAATATGGCCAGCGCCATCATCGGCGGGCTGATCCGGGCCGGGCGCGCGCCGCAATCGATTCAAGTGGTCGAGCCCTTCGAGGCGGCGCGCGAGCGGCTGCGGGCCGAGTTCGGTGTGCAGGTGCTGGCGCAGGCCGAGGCCAGCTTGGCTGCGGCCGAGCTGGTGATCTGGGCCGTCAAGCCACAGTTTTTTACCGCAGCCGCAGCGCCTTGCGCCAGCTATGTCGGCCAAGCCTTGCAGTTGTCGGTGATGGCCGGCATCCGCAGCGACAGCATCGCCCGCTTGACCGGCAGCGAGCGGGTGGTGCGGGCAATGCCCAACACGCCGGCCTTGATCGGGCAGGGCATTGCCGGCCTGTTTGCCCGCCCGGCGGTGTCTGCTGCGGACAAGGCGCTGATCGAAGCGGTGCTGGCACCGACCGGCAGCACCTTGTGGGTGGCGGCTGAGGTCGATCTGGACGCGGTGACCGCCTTGTCCGGCTCCGGCCCGGCTTACTTCTTCTACATCGTCGAGGCAATGATCACGGCGGCGGTCGAGATGGGCCTGACCGAAGCACAGGGCCGGCAGCTGGCGCTGGCCACCTGTGGCGGCGCGGCGGCACTGGGCTTGCAAGCGAGTGAATCGATCACCGTGCTGCGCGAGCGCGTGACCTCCAAAGGCGGCACTACTTTTGCTGCCATCAGCAGCTTGCAGGCCGACGGCGTCGGGGCTGCCGTGCAGAGAGCGGTCAAAATGGCACACATTCGTGCGGCTGAACTGGGCGACGAGTTTGGTGCTTGATTTCGGCGGGTATTTGTGCTGGTCGCTCTGAACTGTGGGTATAGCCAGTCGTGACAGCCTGCGTGCTTGGCTGCGCGCACCCGGTTCGCTGAGTCGGCGGCTGGCCTTGCTGGGTGAGCGCTTCGAGGTGGAAGTGCTGAGCCAGCGCACCGCGCCGTTACGCCAACAGGAGCGGCTCGCACTGGGTTTGCCACGCCGTGGTTGCACGACGATCCGCGAAGTGATCTTGCGGGTTGACGGCCAGCCCCTGGTATGGGCGCGTTCCGCCTTGCATCAGCAGGGTTTGTCCGGCCCCTGGCGCGCGCTGCGGGGCTTGGGCAACCGGCCGCTGGCGCATTTGCTCTACGCCGACCGGCGCGTGCAGCGCAGTGCATTGCAGCCGCGCCGCTTGGCTCGTCACGGCCACACCTGGCGGCAGATGCAGCGCCAATGGCTGGCCGCTACCGGCACCGCCGCAGAGTCCCAAATGCTCTGGTCGCGCCACTCGGTTTTCAGCCGTGGCGGCGCAAAGTTACGCGTAATGGAATTATTTACCCCTCAAATGAGGCGATATGTACCGGTTTCTGGGTACAGCCGCCCTTGGGAGTACCCCTAGAATCTGAAAAACAGGGGAGGTCTTCAACAGACTTTTTAGGAATGTCATGAAAACTAGAGATATTGTCATTTTTAGCGGTGAGCAGTTTTCTGTGCCGCAGTGCATACAACGAATTGACCACCAATCAACGCATGGCTGGCAGGTGCGCTATGGCGGTACCAAGCTTTTTTCTGACCATTCGCAAGATGGCAGTGGAGCCGCAGCCGCGCTGGCAGCCGCCACCAAGGCCTTGCTGAGTCGGATCGCCAAGTTGCCCGCACCGTCACGCTTGCAACGCAAACCCAGCGGCAACAAGACCAGCGGTCTGCCGGTAGGTATCTCCGGCCCGATCGTGCGTCAGCGCGCGACCAGCCGGGTGCGCGATTGCAGTTTTGCCGTGTCCTTGCCGACCTTTGGTGCCTCACCGCGGGGCCGCAGCGTCTACATCGGAACCGAAAACACGTACACGGTGGAAAAGTACCAAGTGGCGCTGGCCAAGGCGATCGAGTTGCGCGAGCAAGCCGAAGAGGTGTACCAACGCGCCGCCACTCGCGCGAAGCGCGCCGAGGGTCGGGCCTTGAAGGCACAACTGGCCGCAGCCTGAGTTCTTGCTGCGCTTGCGCAGGTCAGCGGCTAGCAGCCGTTGGCCCGCAGCTTGAGAAGCCACCGGCCGGAATCGCTCGCGGGTCGCGACCCGCCCTACAAGGCTTTGGGTCCTAAAGAAGTCCGAGCATCCGACCAACGACGCATGGCACCAGCCCAGCTCGTAGTGCGGGTCGCGACCCGCGTGCAGCCGACCGTGGCACTCGTTTTGCGCCAGGCCAAGCCAGGTCTGGCCTAGCCTGGCCTGGGCATGACGGCCGCGCAGTAAAAAGGTCTTGCCCTCTCAGCGCAAGCTCAAGTCCAGGGCGACTCCGGCAAACACAGCCAAGCCCAGCCAGTGGTTCTGACGGAAGGCTTTGAAACAGCCTTCGCGGCTGCGTGAGCGGATCAAGCGGTGGTGCCACAGCACTTGCACCGCCGCCACCGCGATGCCGGCTAAAAATATGCGCCCCAATCCCAGGCGCAGGCCGAGAGCCGTCCAGCTGGCCAAGTAGATCGCGTAGAACGTCATCACCGCCGCCACATCGAAGCGGCCCAGCGTCAGCGCCGAGGTCTGGATGCCGATATGGATGTCGTCATCCCGGTCCACCATCGCATATTCGGTGTCGTAGGCCAGCACCCAGAACAGATTGCCCATCAGCAGCGCCCAGGCGGACAGCGGCACGGCCGCGTTGATGGCGGCCAAGCTCCAGTCCGTGCCGCCCAAAGTGGCCGCAAAAGCCATCGGTATGCCAAAGCTGAAGGCCAGGCCCAGCACCGCTTGCGGCATCGCCAGCAACCGCTTGGCATAGGGGTAGACGATGGCCACGGCGAGCGCGGCGAAGGACAACAGAATCGTCGGCGCATTGGTCGTCAGCACCAGGCCGAACGCGGCCAGCGCGAGCCCGGCACCGAGCAGCAGTGCGGCGCGCACCGACACCGCACCGCGCGTCACCGGCCGGTTGGCGGTGCGTTTGACATGCTTGTCGAAGTCGCGGTCCGCCACGTCGTTGACGCAGCAGCCGGCCGAGCGCATCAGGACGGTGCCGAGGCTGAAGATGACCAGCAAATGCCAGCCCGGCCAGCCATCGGCGGCAATCCACAGCGCTGCCAGCGTCGGCCACAGCAGTAGCAGCCAACCGGCTGGCCGGTCCCACCGGATCAGTTGCAGATAAAGCTGGAGTCGGGACGGCAGGGCGGGCGATGGCGATGGCGTTGGTGATGGGTTAGGCGTTGGAGCGTGGGCATGCATTGCCGCAGTTTAGCCAGCTCGCCAAAGGCCGCGCCGCGCCACCACGCGCAGGCCGTTCAGTACGGCAACTCGGCGCCGGCGGGCGCGCCGCGCGGGTACAGCTCCGCCATCAACTGACGCCGCTCATAGATCAGGCTGCGCAGGCGCGAGTCGATCACGGCGGCCTCGATCTGGTCGGCATCGCGGCTGCGAGACTGGCGCAGCCCGGAGCGCATGCGGTCGATCGCACCGTTCAAATCACCCATCGCCACGCGCACCTCGCCCTGCGCCCGCACCGCCCGCAGCGGTTGATCGAGGCGCTCCCACAGCTGGGCCAATTGAGCCCAGGCGGTGGCGTCGAGCGGATGCACGCTGACAAAGGTCTGCAGCGCATCGACCGCGCTGCGGCTTGAATCCAGCTTGCTGTCTATCATCGCCAACTGCGCTTGTTGCAGCAGCAGCACGCGGCTGCGCTCGCCCGCCAGCGGCTTCAGCACGGCAAAGCCATCGGCAGCCTGGCCGCGCGCCTGGTTCAGCTCGGCGCGCAAGTAACGCAACACCCGGGTCGAACGGGCGTCATCGCCCAGCAGTTGCAGCGTCAGCTCGGTGCTGCGCAAGGCGTTCTCGGCGCGTGAAAAGTCGCGCATCTTGATCGATGCCAGCGCGCTGGCGTAGCGGGCGGACAACTGCTCGAAGCCCTTGCCGCCACCCTTGCTACCGCCTTCACGGGCACCGCCGTCCAGCGATTGCAGTTGCGTCCAGGCTTCGGCGCGTGGGTCCATCAGCACGCGCGAGCGCGCCGCCATCAGCGCATGTTCGGCCAAGCTGACCGGCCGCGTGAATTCCCCGGTGCCCAGGCGGGTACGGGCGTCGCCGATCCGTTCACTGGTCAGTGGGTGCGAGCGCAAGTAGGGGAAATTGTTGGAGTCCATCAGGTGATTCGCCTGCTCCATCCGCTCGAACATGCTGTACATGCCCGACGGGGCAAAGCCGGCTTGGCTCAGCACACTGAAGCCGACTCGGTCGGCCTCGCGCTCCATGTCGCGTGAAAAGTTCAACGACGCTTGCGCGGCAGCGGCCTGGCTGCCGACGATGGCCGCATTGGCCATGCCGATGTTGCCGCTGCGCGAGGCCACCAGCAGGCCGGCCAACATGGCGGCGGTGGCCAGCAGGCTGCTGCGTGAATCGCCGGCGATGCGGCGCGCAATGTGGCGCTGCGTGACATGCGACAACTCATGCGCCAGCACCGACGCCAGCTCGTCGCGCGACGCCGTCATGGCGATCAGCCCCAGGTGCACGCCGATGAAGCCGCCCGGCAGCGCAAACGCGTTGACACTGTGGTCGCGCACCAGAAAAATCTCCCAGGCAAAGCGGTCCTGGGTTTCCACCGCGATATTGCCCAGCTGCTTGGCCGAGCCGACCAGCGGCTGCCAGATGTCCTGTACATATTCCAGCAGCAGCGGGTCGTCCAGATAATCCGGGTCGGGGCGGATCTGCCGCATCACCTGGTCACCGAGGCGGCGCTCGGCCCCGAGGTCCAAGTCTTGCGACACCGAGTCACCCAAGGACGGCAGATTGATCTGCGCCTGGCTGGCCGGCCCGCCGAGGCCCAGCAGCAGCGCCAAGGCCGACACGAGCAAGCGTTGGCCGAGGGGGCGGCGCGGATTCAAACGACGGGATGGCTTCAACAGGATCTCCAGCAAGGGCGGCGGCGCGGTCAGCCTGACTATGATGCGGTGCTTATCGTTTCCCCATTGTTGCCGGGCTTTCATTCATGACCGCAGAACTGACGCATTTTGACGCCCAAGGCCAAGCCCATATGGTGGATGTGGCCGGCAAAGCGGAGACGCACCGGATTGCCCGTGCCGCTGGCCGCATCACCATGCAGCCCGCCACGCTGGCCCTGATCACCAGCGGCAGCGCCAAAAAGGGCGACGTGCTGGGCATTGCCCGCATTGCCGCCATCCAGGCCGCCAAGCGCACTTCCGACCTGATCCCGCTCTGTCACCCGCTGCCGCTGACCCGCGTGACGGTCGAATTTGCCATCGATGAGCCGGCCAACGCTGTCATCTGCACCGTGCAAGCCGAAACCCTGGGCCGCACCGGTGTCGAGATGGAAGCACTGACCGCCGTGCAGATCGGTCTGCTGACTATTTATGACATGTGTAAAGCCGCCGACCGCGGCATGGTGATGGGGCAGATTCGCGTGCTGGAAAAGCACGGCGGCAAGTCGGGGGATTGGTCGGCGGTGTAGGTCGGACGCGGGAGCGGGAGAGGAAGTGGACGTAGGGACTGCAGCGGCGGTTGAGTAGCGAGCGGCTGGCGGTTGGCCGACTGCTGTTGCGAGTGGGGGACAGTCATTGCACTGTCACGGGGGTATCGGATGCTCGAAAGCTTGCTTGCTTTCATCGCTATCCGCACTTACCCCAGCCCCTACCGCCAGTCCCAACTCCAAATGACACACAGCTTTCGCCCCAAGATTCTTGCGCATTCCATCGCTCTGGGCTGGCTTGCTGCCGCCGCCTTTGCACCGCTCGCTTCAGCGGCCGAGGTGACGGTGCTGGACACCGTCACGGTCAGCACCCAGTCCGGTGCGTACCGGACCGAGAAAAACTCCGCCTCGGCCGTCGCACCGACCCAGTCCAGCCTGCTGGCAACACAGCCACAGTCCGTCATCACGCGTGAGTTCATCGAGCAGTCGGTGGCCCCGACGGCCGAGTACAGCCGCATCGTCAACATCGCGCCCAGCGTCTCGGGCGACTCGGCCAACGGCCCGGGCCTGAGCGAAACCAAAACGACGATGCGCGGCTTCAGCGACGACCAATACAACATCACCTTCGACGGCATCCCCTGGGGCGACACCAACAACCCGGCCCACCACTCGACCTCGTTCTTCCCCGGCTCGGTGATCGGCGGCGCGGTGGTGGAGCGAGGCCCGGGCAATGCCAGCAATCTGGGCTTTGCCACCTTTGGCGGCTCGTTGAATCTGTTCTCCAAAAAAGCCGGTGCCGAGCGCGCTGCCAGCGTGTTCACCTCCATCGGAACTTGGAACACGCGCTTGTTCGGCGCCTCGTTCGAGTCCGGCCGGATGGCGGACTTTGGCAACGGCACCGTGCAACTGAATTTGCAGCATCTGGAGTCGGACGGCTATCTGACGCTGAACAGCATCAAGAGCGACAACTTCACCGCCAAGGTCGAGCGCAAGGTGGGCGACGCGTCGACGCTGACCCTGTTCAGCTCGGTCAACGCGATCAAGTACGTGCAGCCCGACAACTCGAAGGGCCCGACGCTGGACCAAGTGGCCAAGTACGGCAAGAACTACAGCCTCAACAACGACCCGACCAGCTTCAACTTTGCCGGCTACAACCACACCACCAAGCACACCGACTTCGAGTACGCCCGCTTGCGCACCGTCTGGGGTCAGGACTGGACCACCGAAGCGCAGGTCTACACCTACGCCTACGACAACCAGACCATTTCCTCGACCGACCCGACCGGCTTGACGGCACCCGGCACCAAGGCCGGCGCGGCGGGCAACAAAAACATTCCCGGCATCGACAAGCAGAACCAGTACCGCGTTTACGGCGGCATTTTCAAGGCCGAGAAACAGCTCGCCGCCGGCTTGTTGCGGGCGGGCCTGTGGGCCGAGCAGTCGGACACCGACCGCCACCAATACGACCTCGACCTGACCTTGGGCAATATCCGCGACCCGCGTGAAACCAAGCCGCTGCCGCTGCTGTTCCCCAGCGTCTTGTTCGATCAGCAGTCGAAGATTCATTCGCTGCAGCCGTTTGCCGAGTTCGAGTGGGAG
>CANFYD010000079.1 GCA_947450745.1 Burkholderiales bacterium | reverse complement strand
TTTGATGCGCGGGTCGTTGGTGGCGTGGAGATACATCAGGGAGGCTGAAGCGCCGTCACACAAGCCCCACAGCACGACGCCGTCGATGGCACCGTGGCCCTGTTCAAGCAAGGCATCCACAGCGGCGCCGACATCGGCATCGATCGACTCGAAATTCCGTGGCTCGCCGCTGCTGTCGCCCATGCCTCGGTAGTCGAACCTAAGCACGGCAAATCCCTTGCTGGCCAAGTGGCGGGCCATTTGGACGAACTGCCGGTGGCTACCAACGCGGTATTGCGGGCCGCCGACGATGACGAGCACAGCAGTTTTCTCAGGCTGTTGTGGCATCGACAGGATGCCCAGCATCGATTGACCTTCACAGCTGATGTGCAAGATCTGGTCGGTGAAAGCTGGCGGGCTCATGCGCTGGCTGCCCTCAGGCCATTCAAGGTGGCCAGCAACAGCGCCGGTGCATCTTCGATTTCGCTGGTCTGCCAGAAACGCGGGCCCTGGATTTGCTGCACGTTGACTACTGCTCCGGCGGCCGCCCATTGTTGAGCCAGGGCGCTGGTCACCGGTGAAACGGCTGCAGCGGGCTGGGCAGACAGCTCTAGCCAAACGGTTTGCGCGGTGCTCCTGGGCGGCTCCAAAGTCGCTTGTTCCAGCCCGTTGGCCAGAGCGGGCGAAAGCGCATAGCCGGCAACCTCGACGGTCTCGCCTGATAGTAATTGCTGTTTGAGGGCAGCCATAGTTCCGACCGCTTTGCCGCCCAACATGTCACCGGCGACTTTGAGCCGCAGAAACTGTTGCAGCAGCAGCTTGCCGGATGCAGGCGGTTGCCAGAACAGGAAATTGCAAGCGGCAGCGCGTCGCTGTGCCAATTCGACGGCCAGCAGGCAGCCGACGCGGTGGCCCCACAGCCACAGCGGGTTGGAGGCAGTTGCCGTAGCGCCGGCGCTGACGTTCGCGTTCGTGGTCAGCCAATCTGCGCCTGCATCCAGGTCATCCAGCCATTCCTGCCAGCCGGCATCGCCAAAGTCGCCACTGCTGTCGCCGCAGCCGAGCAGATCGATCTGTAAGACAGCGAAACCGGCTTGCGCCAGTGCCCGTGACTGCAGGGCCGCCATGCGACGCGACTTGTTCATCTCTTCAGCGAAAGGGTGAATGTGCAAGACGCGACCGCAGCATTCGCCCTGAGGCGGGTGATAAATGCAAAAGCGCTGGCCCTGGTCTCCGCCGCGGGCGAGAAAAAAGGGTTGCGACTGCGTCATGAGTTCAGCGGATATGCAGCGGGGCAAACGACTTCACCAGATCATCCAAAGCCTTCAGCTGCGCGAGGAAGGGCTCCAACTGATCCAGCGGAAGGGCGCTCGGCCCATCGCATTTGGCGGCGTCTGGGTCGGGGTGCGCTTCGAGAAACACGCCCGCCAGGCCTACAGCCAAGCCGGATCTGGCCAGTTCAGCCACTTGCTGGCGGCGCCCTCCCGAGGCTGCGCCGCTGGGGTCGCGTTGCTGCAGTGCGTGCGTGACGTCGAAAATGATAGGCAGGTTGTTGCAGACGCGCTTCATCACGCCAAAGCCCAGCATGTCGACGACCAGATTGTCGTAGCCGAAACAGGTGCCTCGGTCGCAAAGAATCAGCTGGTCGTTGCCCGCCTCTTTGAACTTCTCGACGATATTGAGGACTTGTGGCGGGCTCAAGAACTGCGGCTTCTTGATGTTGATGACGCGGCCGGTCTTGGCCAACGCCACGACCAAATCGGTTTGCCTGGCCAAAAATGCAGGCAACTGCAAGACGTCGACAACCTCGGCGACCTGTTGTGCTTGCCACGGCTCATGGACGTCGGTGATCAGGGGGACATCGAATTCCGCCTTCACCGCTTCGAAAATCCGCAGGCCTTCATCCAAGCCTGGCCCTCGATAAGAATGTATGGACGAGCGGTTGGCCTTGTCAAAACTGGCCTTGAACACGTAGGGGATGGACAGCTTCTGGGTGACCCGGACGTATTCGGCGCAGGTGCGCAAGGCCAAGTCCTTCGATTCCAGGACGTTGATGCCGCCAAACAGGACAAACGGGCCCGTGTTCGAGACTTGAATTTTGTTGCCGATGGGAATCACGTGAGGTTCCGGTACTGGAGCAAGCGGAAAGAAAATGCGGCGAACTGCTTTGGTGCGGCTGGGGCTGGGGCTTTGCAGAGGCGCTCCGCTCAGCCGCCTAACTTGGCGGACACAAAGTCGGTCAGCGAGCCGACGGTGGCGAAGGTTTCGCCGTCGATTTCGTCGTCATCCACCATCACGCCGAGTTGGTCTTCCAGGCTGGTGATCAGGCTGACTACGGCCATGGAGTCCAGCTCCGGGATGGCACCGAGCAGTTGGGTGCTGCGGTCAAACGCGCTGCTGCGGCCGTTCAAGCTCAGCACTTCGTCCAGAATTCTCAGTACTTGCTTTTGTGTGTCCATCATGACTCGGTGTTCCAGTGTCGGGCGTGAGTCGAATGACACCTCAGCCATCAAGTTTGCCGCGCCCCGAACCGTTCAACTGCCGAGGCACAAGATTTGCCGAATCTTAGCCGCTGCAAATGACTGTTTGCGCTGGCACATACCCCCGTGAATCGGTGGTTACGCTTTCACACTTTGCTTGGGCTGCGTCTGCGCTCGGTGACAGCGCTGTGCGATACTTTTTTTTCCGGCCTCGTGCTGAATTTGAACGCGACAAAAGCATGCCCGAGTCGACCTTGCTGAACGAGATGATTTGCCGCACGGCCAGACGGTTTCCACAGGCGCTGGCGCTCAGTGATGGGCCGATCAGTCTCAGCTACGGTGAGCTCGACAGCGCGGTGGCGGGTTTTGCCAGTGGCTTGCTTGCCCTCGGTGCAGCGCGCGGCGAGCGGGTGGCGATTTACCTGGAAAAGCGCTTTGAGACGGTGATTGCGAGTTTTGGCGCTCCTGCTGCTGGCGCTGTGTTCGTGCCCTTGAATCCGCTGCTGAAGGCCGATCAAGTGGCCTTCATCATGCGAGATTGCACGGTGCGGGTGCTGGTCACTTCGCCGGAACGTTATGCCGTGCTGAGCCCACAGCTGGCGGCATGCCCAGGTTTGCGTCACGTGGTGCTGACGGGAGACGCGCCGGCCACGCCGATCCCGGGCCTGGAGCTGCATCGATGGCCTGCCGTGCTGGCTGCGTCGCCTCGTGCCGGCCACCGTGTGATCGATACCGACATGGCGGCGATTTTGTACACCTCTGGCAGCACCGGCGCACCAAAGGGGGTGGTGCTGTCGCATCGCAATATGGTGGCGGGCGCCAAAAGTGTGGCGTCCTACCTACAAAATGACGAGCGCGATGTCTTGTTGGCTGCCTTGCCTTTGTCTTTTGATGCCGGTTTCAGTCAGTTGACGACCGCCTTCCATAGCGGCGCTCGAGTGGTTTTGTTGAACTACCTGATGCCGCGCGACGTCTTGAAGGCGATGGAGCGAGAGGGCGTGACCGGGGTGACTGCCGTGCCGCCGCTCTACATTCAGCTGGCGCAATTGGAATGGCCAGCCGCCATCAACCAGCACCTGCGCTATTTCGCCAACACCGGGGGACGGATGCCGCGCGACACGCTCGATCTGTTGCGCCGGCGTGTGCCTGGCGCCAAACCGTTCTTGATGTACGGCCTGACCGAAGCGTTCCGGTCGACTTATTTGCCGCCGGCGGAGGTGGACCGGCGCCCCGATTCGATCGGCAAGGCCATTCCGAACGCTGAGATTCTGGTGCTGCGCGAGGACGGCAGCGCTTGCGAGGCGGACGAGCCGGGTGAGCTGGTTCATCGCGGCGCGTTGGTGGGCTTGGGCTATTGGAACGACGCCGAGAAAACCGCCGAGCGCTACAAGCTGCTGCCAGCCGGCTCGGCAGGGCGCGAGGCCGGCTTGCAACTGCCCGAATACGCGGTATTTTCTGGCGACACGGTACGCCGCGACGCCGAGGGCTACTTCTACTTCATCGGACGACGCGACGAGATGATGAAAACTTCGGGCTACCGGGTCAGCCCGACCGAGGTGGAAGAAATCTTGTACAGCACGCAGTTGGTCGGCGAATGTGTGGCTTTTGGCGTGGAGCACGCCACGTTGGGGCAGTCGATTCAGGTCATTGCTACCGCGCCGGTCGGGGCAAGCACGCTGGACTTGCCTGCCCTGCAAGCACAATGCCGCCGGCTGATGCCCGCTTACATGGTGCCGGCCGGCATCGACGTTCAAGCCGGGCCGCTGCCCCGCAACCCGAATGGCAAGATCGACCGCAAAGCGCTGTCGACCGCCTGGCTTGAAAGCCGCTCTGCCTGAGCGCCCGACACGACGTACCCAACCTCCGACCATGCTCGAATCCGCCCAAACCACGCCTGTTGTCCCGAAACGATCGCCGGCTCACGCACCGATGTCGCAATTCAGCGTGCAAGACGGCGAGTTGATCGTCGGTGGGCAGCCGCTGTCCTTGCTGGCGGAGCGGGTTGGGCAAACGCCTTTTTATGCCTACGACCGCGGCCTGTTGCGCGCTCGCGTGGCGGCGCTGCGTCAAGCCCTGCCGGCCCGGATGAAGTTGCATTACGCGATGAAGGCCAACCCGATGCCGGCGCTGGTGGCGCTGATGGCCGGTTTGGTGGACGGTATCGATGTGGCTTCGGCGGGTGAATTGAAGGTGGCGCTGGACGCCGGCGCAGACCCGGCCGAGATCAGTTTTGCCGGGCCGGGCAAGCGCGATGCGGAACTGCGCCAAGCGGTGGCGGCCGGTGTGCTGATCAATGTGGAGTCGTTTCGGGAGTTGCCGGTGTTGGCCGAGGCCGCCGCACGCTTTGGTCTGCCTGCGCGGGTGGCGGTGCGCGTCAACCCGGACTTCGAGCTGAAGGGCTCGGGCATGAAGATGAGTGGCGGCCCCAAGCAGTTCGGCATCGACACCGAGCAGATGCCGGCCTTGCTGGCTGAAATTGGCCGCTTGGGCCTTGGGTTTGAAGGTTTCCATTTGTTTGCCGGCTCGCAAAACCTGCGGGCCGAGTCGATTTGCGAGGCGCAGCAAAAGTCGTTTGAACTGGCCTTGCGCTTGGCGGACAGTGCGCCCGGGCCGGTCAAGTTCCTGAACCTGGGTGGCGGCTTTGGCATCCCCTATTTCCCGGGGGAATTGCCGCTGGATCTGGCCCCGATCTCCGCCAATTTGCAGCAACTGAGCGAGCGCGCAGCGGCCGAATTGCCGCAGGCCGAACTGGTCATCGAGCTGGGCCGTTACTTGGTTGGCGAAGCCGGGGTTTATGTCAGCCGCATCGTGGATCGCAAGGTCTCGCGCGGCCAGGTGTTTTTGGTCACTGACGGCGGCCTTCATCATCATTTGGCGGCTTCAGGCAATTTTGGCCAGGTCATCCGCAAGAACTACCCGGTGACGATTGGCAACAAGACCCGCAGCAGCGAGCGCGAGACGGCCTCCGTCGTCGGGCCGCTCTGCACGCCGCTGGATGTGCTGGCCGACCGAATGGAGTTGCCGGTGGCCGATATCGGCGACTTGGCGGTGGTCTTTCAGTCCGGTGCTTACGGCCTGACAGCCAGCCCCGGAGGCTTTCTCGGCCACCCGGCTTGCGTTGAAGTGTTGGTCTAGCGTCGCGGCCGGAATTGGCCGGCAGCGTGAGCACGGCGCAGCATCAGCGTGCTCGACACCGCCCACACCAGCAGCGCGATGGCCGAGGCTTCGACGCCGTAGGCTCCGCCGCTGAGCCATTCGGGGCCGCTCATCGAGCCACGCAACCAGCCCTGCGCCTCGTGGCCCGACACCGGCACCGAGAACACCGCCGAGAACAGGTAGTTCCAGGCGAAGTGCATGCCCATGGGCAACCACAGACGGCGGCTGAGCAAATAGGCAGCAGTGAAGGCGAGCGAGGCCGCTGCCGTCACCAGCACGCCCATCAGATTGATCTCGCTGGGCAAGTGGGCCGCGACGAAGAGCGCGGTGGAGAGCAGCAGCGCACGCCGAGTGCCCCAGGCCTGCTCGGCGATGCGGAACATCACGCCCCGGGTCAACAGCTCCTCCAGCACGGACACCAACAGCATCTCGGGGATTTGCTTGACCAGTGGCAAGCCGTCGCCCAGGCCCTCGATGCGGTAGACACCCAAAGCCCACAGCGGTACCAAAGTGAGCAAGCCCAGCAGCACGCCCAGCCCGGCACCACGCGTCCATTCGACCACCGCGCCATTGCCGCTCAGCTCGCTGACGTCGCGCCGCTCGACCCGCCGCGCGTAAGCCCAGTAGCCCAGCGCACAAACACCGGCCGCCACCAGATTGGTCCAGGCGACGCCGACGCCCTTGGGCAGCAGACTTTCCATCAGCGCGAAGCTCAGCGCCAGCGGGACGAACATCGCCAGCGCGGCGGCCAGCATGCGGGCGAGCGGGTGGCGCACCACCCGGCCCCAGCGTGAGTCGGTGGTGGGCTTGGCAGGCGGGGGCTTGTGGAGGTCAGGATTCATGCGGAGGGTGTGCAGAGTTTGTGCAGCGTGGCCAACACTTTTTTGGCCCGAGCTTGACACGCTTTTGGGGCGGACGATTCGAATCGGCAGCGCTTCAGAACGCGTAGTTGATTGCCACGACGCCGGATTCTGCAGACCTTTTGCGTGTCAGTGGGCTGTCTTTGGCATCAGCCAGCAAACGGGTTGCGTAAAGCGCTGCCGTGACCGAAATTTTCGGGGCGATCGAATAGGTCAGGGCCAGGTTGGCACGCACGTCGCGGGCCCCCGACCCCGCCGTGTAGGCTGCATAGCCACTGGCGCCTGCTTGGGCCGCCGTGATGCCGAAGAACGATTGCATGTAGCTGGCGTTGGCCAGCGTGATGCCCAGGCCTGCGGCCAGGTTCCACTTTGGTGCGATGGTGGTCAAGTAGCCCGCGCCAAGATCGACGATCAAGCCCTTGCGATCAACGCCGGCACCGTAGCGGATGGAGGAGGTCAGAAACAGCCCGCGCGGCAAGGTGTAGTTTAAAAATGCGCCGACTTCGGCGGTGGCGGCGACGTCGCCCAGTCCGCGCAAGTCGTCCGAGCTGCTGACTTTGCGGCCCGTGTTGGCAGTCACGCGCAGTCCATATTGCAAGGGCTGCGAGCTCGAAAAGTTGTAGCCGATGCCGTTGGAAAAGCCGGCAAACCAGCCACTCGCCCATTGATAGTCGAGCAGGGGCACCAGCAGCGTGCTGCGCTTGTCGGAGCCCTGGTATTCGTAAGTGGCAACCACGGCGGCACCCACTGTGCCGCCGTCCTTGCCGGGTGCTGCACCGTACAAGCGCACCGCGTCGAAGGCTTGGGCAAATGCGCTGGGTGCAGCCGCGACGATGCAGGCAGCCAGAGTGATGGTCTTGAGGTGATGGCGAATCGATTTCATGTGGAACTCCAAAGTGGGGGGGGGGAGGGTGTAAAAACTTGTCGGGCAGACACGCCCGGGGATGACCGCCGACGGCGACCTGCTGAAAATCGGGTGCTGAGCCGGTGGGTCAGGGCGCGCGGCGGCGGCGAATCAGCCATTCGCCCAAGGCGACGTTCAGACCCCAGGCGGACGCCATCAGGACGTCGCGCAACAGCGGTGTCGGTGCGCCGGCGAGCAAGGTCACCGGCAGCAGGATGAGCACCTGGGTGCCCGCACCTTGGCCCAGCGCGTAGGCGCGGACCATCCAGGCTTTGTGTTGGGCGATGCGGCCCTGCATCACTGCGCGGACCGACGCGAAGATCGCCAGCGTCATGGCCAGCCCGACCAGCAGGCGAACGCCGTACAGCAACTTGCCTTGCAGCTCAGCGGGAATGGCATAGCCGCCCGTCATCCACAAGCCCGTCAACGCGGCCGCGATGCCGCAGGGCACCGCCACTCGGCCGGCGCTGCGGTGCAGGCGCGGGGTTCGGCGCCGGACGGCTGAATCGAACTGGAAGGCCCCCAGCACACAAAACACGGTGGCGCACAAAATGTGCAGCACCACGGGCACCGGCATCGCCACGAAGCGCGCGTTCTCGGGCGTGACGACGCTGCCGAACGCCAGCCCCAACAAGCGCACCGCGCCTGCGGCTATCGGCACCGCGCTCAGCAGCAGCAGGGGCCACAGCAGCTTGCAGGATTGAATTGGCGAGATGGACATGGCGATGAACGAAACCTGCGGTGGACCGTGGCGCCAACCGAATGTCGAGCGCCTGGCAGGCAGTGTCGATCGCCGTGGCTGGCCCTGTCACCGTACTTAAGTGCTGTTCTGTGGCCGCCGCCGCAGCCACCGCAACCGCAACCGCCGCCGCAAAAGCCGCAACTGCAAGCTCACAACAGATTCAGTTCGCGCGCCCTGGCTACCGCTTCGGTGCGTCGTTGCACGTCCAGCTTGTCAAAGATGTTCTGGTTATGCCACTTCACCGTGCTCAAGGACACGAACAGTTGCTGACCGATTTCCTGGTTGGACAGGCCGTTGCAAATCAGGGTGAGCACTTCAAGTTCACGCGGGCTCAGGGGCTCGGCCGGAGTGCGCTGTGCCGTCGGCAGCGCAACGGGCGGCAGCTTGGTGAGGCGTAGCGCTTGCTGAGGTGCCAAGGCCAGCAACTGTCTTTGCAGTGCCTCCAGCAGCATGGCCGTGTAGCGCGGGCGAGCGCCTTGCGTGGCCTTGTCCAACAGGCGCTGCATCGGCCCGCCCAGGTCGATAAAAGCCCGCACGCAGCCCTGCGGCTCCGCCAAAGCCATCGCCTCATCCAGCACCTTCAGCGCAGCTTCGGAAGGGGCGAAGGCATCCAGCGCGACCGCGTTGAGCAGCAGCGCACGCAAGACATCGGACGCCGCTGCCGTGGCCCGCGACGCCTCCAGAAACGCGCTGACCTGTTCATGCGCCTGCAAGGCCTGACCCCGGGCGAGCAAGACCCAGGCTCGCGCCAAGGGCAGAGCCTGGGCCTGCGCGACCTGCGCGGCCGCGATGACCTCACCGGTCTGCAGCAAGGCCTGCACTTGGACTTGGGCGAGGGCGAGTGTGCCGCCGTGTTGGCTTCTGTTCTGTGCGGCGGTGCGGGCCAGTGCCAACAAGTTCAAGGCAGCGTCGGTCTCTGCGCTGGCCAGCAAGATCTGCGCACGCACGGCGTCCGAGCCCAGGCCGGCGTCGCATTCCAGTGCAGCGGCCAGTCGGCTGCTCTGATTTGCGTGCGCGGCGGCTATGTCAAGATCGTTCCATTCATAGCGGATACGCGCCAGCCCCAAGTGGACTTCGCAGGCCACGGCATGTGGCTGATTGCCCAACAGTTGCAAGGCCCGTTCGTAGGTGCGTGCGGCCAGATGCAGGTGGTTGTCGTCTTCTTGCAGATGGCCCAGCGCCACGCTGGCGCAGACCGTGATCAGGCGATTGCCGCAAGCCTCTGCCGCCGCTACAACGTCGCCGTAGACCTGTTTTGCCGCCTGTCGGTCGCCGCTGAATTGGTGGGCCACACCCAGCGCACAGTGGGCCGCCGTGCGCAGCGCCAGGCTGTCCTGGGGCAGCTCCTCCAGCGCCAAGGTGGCTGCCCGCGCCATCGTCAGCGCATCGCCTCGGGCCACCGCCTCCCAGGCCCGCACGGCGTTCAGTTCGCCGCGCCAGCTCCGGTAGGCCGGGTGCTGTGCGGCCCGCTCTATCGCCACTTCAGCGCCGACCAGCGGTGCCCGCATCAGGCTGTGTTGACTGGTCGCCAGATAGGACCAAGCCAGCATCAGCCACAGCGGCGGATGCTGGTCCAGAAGCGCCGGAGGCAGGTCGCGCAGCCACTTGAGCACGGGCTCGGCGTCCTCCAGAAAGTACAGCGGCACGCCTCGTCCTTGCACCACCTGGATGGCACGCGCGGTGTCGTCGGCAGCGACGGCGTGGTGCAAGGCCTGGCTGATCAGGCCTTGAGCCTCGTACCAGTGACTGGCTCGCAAATGCAGGGGCGCAAGCGCTGCGCTTTCTTGCAGGCGCAGGCGCTGCTGCAACATGGTCGCGAAGAGATGGTGGTAGCGGTACCAACGGCCCTCGTCGTCCAGCGGCACGACAAACAGACCGGCCAGTTCCAACTGGCGCAGCGATTCTTGTGCCGTGCTCACTTGCAAGACGCTATTGCACAGCGCCGCACACATGCGGTCCAGCACCGACGTGCGGAGCAAGAAGGCCTGCAGGTCGGCGGGCTGGCGCTGCAGCACTTCTTCGAGCAAATAGTCCTGCACCAAACGGTGGCTGCCGGTGAAGGATTGGATGAACGCCCCCGCATCAGCATGCCCGCTCAGCGACAGGGCGGCCATGTGCAGGCCGGCAGGCCAACCCTCGGTGCGTTCGTCCAGCGCCAGAGTCTGGGCATTGCTCAGCCCGAGCGCCATGGTTCGGTTCAAAAAGAGTGCGCTTTCGTCGGCATGAAAACGCAACTCCCCCGCGCCGATATCGAGCACTTGGCCTTGCGCCCGCCAACGTGCCAAGGCGATGGCCGGAAGCTCCCGCGAGGCCAGCACCAGGTGCAGTTGCGCGGGCATGTGGTCGAGCAAAAACGCCAGCAGCGCGTCGACTGCAGGGCTGCTGGCCAACTGGTAGTCGTCCAGCACCAGCACCAAGCGGCCTCGCCACAGGGCCAAGCGGTTGATCAGATGGGTCAGCACGGTTTGCGGCGCAGGTCTGGGCCGGGCCTGGGCCAACGCCAAGGCGTCTTCACCCAATTCGGCGCAGACGGACCGGAAACACGCCGTCAAATGCGCCACAAATTGATCCGGGTCGCGCTCCCCTTGATCAAGGGAAAGCCAGGCGCTGGGGTGCTCGCAGGCCTGCACCCAGTCCCCCAGCAGGGTCGACTTGCCGAACCCGGCCGGCGCACAAACCAAGGTCAGTTTGCCCTGCAGGCCGCGATCCAGTTGCTGCATCAAGCGCTGGCGCTCGACGATTCGCTTGGACGGCGGTGGCGCAAAGAATTTGGTGACCAGCAAGGTGGGCG
>CANFYD010000078.1 GCA_947450745.1 Burkholderiales bacterium | reverse complement strand
TGGCACTTACAAAAAGCATGCGCGCGAGCCGCGTTTACTGGTGGCGCGCGAGCCAGGCGAATTTGGCGGCGAATACTTTCGCCTGATCCCGGAAGGCTTCATCAAGAACCACGACGGTTTGCAGGTCAGCGTCAACAAGGACCGCGAAGGCCTGGACCTGAACCGCAACTTCCCCAGCGAATGGCGGCAGGAGGTCAAACAGCCGGGTGCCGGTCCCTACCCGACCAGCGAGCCCGAGGTGCGGGCGATGGTGGACTTCATCGTGGCGCACCCGAACATCGGTGCGGCCATCAGTTACCACACGCACAGCGGCGTGATCTTGCGGCCAATGGGCACGCAGGGCGATGACGAGATGATTCCCGAGGATTTGTGGGCCTACAAACGTTTCTCGGCGCTGGGTGAAAAGCACAGCGGCTATCCGGCGGTCAGCATCTGGCACGACTTCAGATACCACCCGAAGGAAACCATCACCGGCACGCAGGACTGGTTGTACGAGCACCTGGGCGCGCTGTTCTGGGTGGTAGAGCTGTGGTCACCCAACAAAGAGGCCGGCATCGAAGGCTACAAATGGGTGGACTGGTACCGCGACCACCCGGTCGAAGATGATTTGAAGCTGATCAAGTGGAGCGACGAGCAGTGCGGCGGCCAAGCCTATGTGGACTGGACGCCGTTCCATCACCCGCAGCTCGGCGCGGTGGAGATTGGCGGCTGGGACAAGATGAACTATTGGCGCAACCCGCCGCCGCACTTGCGCGAACGGGAGGCAGCCCGCTTCCCGGCCTGGATGAACCAGATCGCGCTGAGCTTGCCCAAGCTGGAGTTGCTGCGCACCGAAGTGCGCGCACTGGGCCCCGACACCTGGCGCATCCGCATGGCGGTGGCCAACACCGGCTACCTGCCGGCCTACGTGACCCGGCGCGCGCTGGAACGCAAGGTGGTGCGCGGCGTGATGTTCGAAATCCACTTGCCGGCCCACGCGCCTGAAATCAGCCTGGTCAGCGGCAAGGAGCGCATGGAAGGCCCGCAGTTGGAAGGCCACGGCCCGAAGACGACCCAGCATGCCTTCTTGCCGAACCGGGATCTGACCGCCGACCGGGCCGTCGGCGAGTGGGTGGTGCGTGCCCCCAAAGGCAGCCGTTTGGCCCTGACGGCCAGTGCGGACCGGGCCGGAACAGTCAGAACGGAAGTCTCGCTGGATTGAGAGCGCTACCGCTACTGCTCCCACTGCCACTGCCACTGTGCACCGCCGTGGCAAACAGCGGCAGGTCTTCTTCCCGCAGACCGAGGTAGACCGACTCGCCGGCGCGCCGGTGGATGTTGATCTTGGCGTTGTAGACGCGGTGCGGCTGGCCGTGTTTGTCGGCAATCTCGAATTCGCTGACGTCGAAATTGCCGTCGGCATCGCGCTGCCCGGTCAGGTAGCAGGCGATTTCGTCGATCTCGGCACCGGCCAGGGAGAGCCCGTTCAAGGCCTTCAGCGGCCGCCGCGTGCGCTCGACAAAATCAACGCTGTCGATGCGCTGCGCCTCGCCGCTGCGTTCCTCACGCATCAGGGTGTTGAACTTGCCGACCAGAATCTGCCCTGGCAAAGCGCGCTCGATCATGCGCGCCAACTCGATCGTCACTTGGCCGACCAAATAGCTGAATGAGGTCGGGTTCAACCCCTCCGACTGGTAGAACTCGTAGTGCGAGCCGACATGGAAACAGGCGCGCAGCCGCGGCACCGAATCGGCCTGACGCGCCCGCTCCGCCGCCAGCGCGTTGTCCGCCAAGATGAACTGCAGCAATTGATACAGCTCGATATTGGCTTCGATGCCGCGCATGCGGTTCCAGATGTAGAAACCGTCGCCGGTGGTGGTGCGGGCAAAGTTGATGTTGATCTCGCGGTCCAGCAGCTTGGCGTAAGCGGCGTTGACCGAGTTGGACAGGCTGTTCAGCTGCACCACCTGCTGCAGCGGCGTCAGCAGCGAAAAGCCGACCGCGTCGAACAGGATGACCGCGCGGTCTTCCACCAAACGGATGCCGTAGCGCGCCACGATGGCCGCAATCAGCTCCAGCCCCAGCCCGGCACCCGGCGCAAACGGCAAGGTGATGGTCTGCGGTGCCAGCGCCAGCTCAGCGGCGGCCTGGTCGAACTGGGCTGCTGACACATGCAGTTGCTCGGCCAGCAGCGCATCCAGCCAGCGAGTGCGGCGCGCACCATCCTGCACATCGGCACCGCTCTGCACATATTCGGTCAGCAGCGTCGGGCAAGCGAGCAACAGCCGCAGCCCCTCGGCGCAGGGCGTCCAAGCGAATACCAGGTTTTCGCCCAGGTTCCACCGTTCATAGAGCAATTGGTCGAGCTGACCGATGTGGTCGCGCACCTCGGCCTCGGACACGCCCGGCGGCAAGGCGTAACCCATGAAACCGTCCAACCAAGACCGGCGCTTGCGGATGTCTTCGCTCAATCAGCTCTCCTGCTGTCGTCCCTGCCGCCATGGTAGCCGTGCAGCAAGTCACGAGAGCTGCGAAAAAGCACCTGCAAAGCTCAATGACACTAGAGCACGCGTCACCGCAGGTGATTCCAGACCCGCCTAAGTCAGCAGGCTTTGCAACACCGGCCCCAGCTCCTCGACGCTCATCTCCTTGCGCAGCACTGCCCGCACGCCGACCCGGCGGGCCTCTTGCAACAGGTGTTCGGACACATAGCCCGAGCTCATCACCACAGGCAAATCGGGCCGGATGGCGGCGACTTCCTGGGCCACTTGCAAGCCGCTGAGGTCGGGCATGTTGAAGTCGGTCACGACCAGATCGAAGGCGGCCGGATCGGCCGCCAAGGCCGCCAGCGCCGCACCGCCGCGCTGGAACAGACTGACCCGATAACCGAGGCGCTGCAGCAAACCCTGAGCCGTCAGCCGCATCACCTCATCGTCGTCCAGATACAACACATGCCGCCCGCGCACCGACTCCGCGCCGGCCTGCGCCTGCGCAAGCGCCAAGGGCCGCAGCGCGGCGTCCGGCAGCGGCACGGCCGCACTGGCCAGCAGCGGCAAATAAACGTGGAAACAAGTGCCGCTGCCCACCTCACTTTCCACGCGAATCAGCCCCCGGTGAGCCAGCACGATGCCGTGCACGACCGCCAAACCCAGGCCGGTGCCCACGCCGACCGGCTTGGTGGTGAAAAAGGGCTCGAACAAATGCGCCAGCGTGGCCGCGTCCATGCCGCAACCGTCGTCGCGCACCCACAGGTGGGCCCAGCCGCCAGCACCAAGGCTGGTTTCAGACGCGGCCACAGACGCCGCAGCAGCCGGGCTCAGTGCTGCCAAACCCAGCTGGACCCGGCCGGGCCGGCCCCCCAAGGCATAGCAAGCGTTGGTGTACAGGTTGATCAGCACCTGCTGCAACTGCGTGGTGTCGGCCAGCACCAGCAGCGGCTCGTCGGCCAAGTCCAGCTCCAGCTTGACGCCCGGCGTGGTGCCGGCCTGCAACAGCGCCAGCGTGCCCTCCAGCAGCGGCCGCAAGGCCAGCTTGGCCAGTTGCTGCGGTTGGCGGCGGCTGAAGGCCAGAATCTGCTGCACCAACTGGCGCGCATGCTGACCGCCGCGCTCGATCAAGTCGAGCGGTGGCCGGGCCGGATGCAGCGCCGGCAAATGCGCGCGGGCCAGCGCGACATTGCCCAACAGCGCGCCCAGCACGTTGTTGAAATCATGGGCAATACCGCCGGCCAAGCGGCCCATCGCTTCCAGCTTTTGCGCCTCGCGCAACTGCTCCTCCAGCCGCTCGCGCTCGCTCAGGTCGATGTCCACGCAGTACAGCTCGGCCTCGCCCTGGCCGTTGATTTGCATCGTGTGGCTGGAAAACACATGGACCGGCGTGCCGTCCTTGCGCTGCAAGATCAGTTCTTCCGCCGGGATGGATACCGCACCGGCCTCCAGCCAGGCCCGCGTGCCGGCAATCACCGCTTCGCGCATGGCGGGCGGGATGATCAAGTCCTCCAGCCGCTGGCCCAGCGCCTCGGCCTTGCTGAAGCCGTACAGCGCCTCGCTGGCGGCGTTCCAGACGATCACCCGCCGCTCGCGGTCATAGCCCTGCACAGAGACCTTCTCCAGCCCTTCCACCAGCGCTCGGAAGCGCGTCTCGCTGTTCAGCAAAGCCAGTTGCGCCAGCTTGCGTTCACTGATGTCCAGAATCACTGCCATCCAGATCACCGCGCCGTCGGCCATGCGCTCGGGCTGACCCGAACCCTGCAACCATTTGCGCTGGCCCGACGGCGTGGTGATCGGCCATTCGGCCTGCCACGGCGTCAAGGCCTGGGCCGACTGCTGCACCGAGGCACACAGCGCAGGCTGCTCGGCGGCGTCGACCATCTGCCACAACAAGGCGGTGTCTTGCTCCACCAGCGCCGGCTCGAGCTCCCACAACTGCTGGCAGCGCGAGCTCAAGGCTTGCAGCGACAGCCGGCCATCGGCCTGCAAGCCGAAGCTGAGCAATGCGCCGGGAATGCTCTCGGCCAAGCGCCTGAAACTTGCGCTGCCACTGTCGCCGAGCCCAAGCGTCAAGTCTTGCCGGCTGTGCATTTTCAACTCTCCTCTGGGTTCATCGCCATTCATCGCAGCCGACAGCACGAACCGAACGGCCGAGCCGACGACACCGCTTTCAGCCTTTGGCTGTGGCGGCTTGGCGGCAGCGGCGCAGCGCTCTGTCGCTCCCTTGCATCCCCGCACCGCCTCGCAACAACAGCGAGCGGCCTATGATGCCGGGTTGTTCTGCCCATTTGCACTATTTCCCTTGCTACCCACTATGCCCGACGTCGACTCCCGCCCTCTTGATCACATGGTCGCAGCGGCCCACCCTGCGCCAGAGCGGCCGATGATCCGCGTGCGCGGTGCGCGCACCCACAACCTGAAGAACATCGATGTGGATCTGCCGCGCAATCAGCTGGTGGTGATCACCGGTTTGAGCGGTTCGGGCAAGTCCAGCTTGGCCTTCGACACGCTCTACGCCGAAGGCCAGCGCCGCTATGTGGAAAGCTTGTCCGCTTACGCACGGCAGTTTTTGCAGCTGATGGACAAGCCCGATGTGGACTTCATCGAGGGCCTGTCCCCGGCGATCTCCATCGAGCAAAAGGCCACCAGCCACAACCCGCGCTCGACCGTCGGCACGGTGACCGAGATTCACGACTACCTGCGCCTGCTGTATGCGCGTGCCGGCACGCCGTTCTGCCCCGACCACCACTTGCCGCTGGAAGCGCAAAGCATCAGCCAGATGGTCGACGCCGTGCTGGCCATGCCCGAGGAATCGAAGCTGATGCTGCTGGCCCCGGTGGTGCGCGACCGCAAGGGCGAGTTCCTGGACCTGTTCGAATCGTTGCAAGCGCAAGGCTATGTGCGCTTTCGCGTGGACGGGGCGACGATCGATGCGCCCGACTTCCCGGTGCTGAAGAAGACCGAAAAGCACGACATCGACGTGGTCGTAGACCGCATCAAGCTGAAGGCCGACGGCACCGACGGGCTGCGTCAGCGCTTGGCCGAAAGCTTTGAAGCGGCCTTGCGCCTGGCCGAAGGCCGCGCGCTGGTGCTGAATATGGAAACCGCCAGCGAGCAGATTTTTTCCAGCAAATTTGCTTGTCCAACCTGCAGCTATTCGCTGTCGGAGCTGGAGCCGCGGCTGTTCTCGTTCAACTCCCCCGTCGGGGCCTGCCCGTCCTGCGAAGGCCTGGGCCAGTTGACGATGTTCGACCCGGAGCGCGTGGTTGCGTTCCCGACGCTGAGCCTGGCCAGCGGCGCGGTGAAGGGCTGGGACCGGCGCAACCCGTACACCTTCTCGATGCTCGAAGCGGTGGCCGCGCACTACCGTTTTGACATCGACCTGCCGTTCGAGGAACTGCCGGAATCCGCCCGCATGGCCTTGCTGAACGGCTCGGGCGAGGAAGAAATCGCCTTTGTCTACCAAGCCGAAAGTGGCGGCACCACGCGCAAACGAGCGGTCAAGCGCTCGCACCCGTTCGAAGGCATCTTGCCGACGCTGGAGCGCCGCTACAAGGAAACCGACTCCACAGCGGTGCGCGAAGACCTGGCCCGCTACATGGCCGCCCGGCCCTGCCCGCATTGCGAAGGCTCACGGCTGCGCCGCGAAGCGCGCAATGTGGTGCTGCAACCGGCCAATGCCGAGCCCGGCAGCAAGGGCCGGCCGATTTATGAAGTCGAGCATTCCACGCTGCGCGACTGTCTGGCTTACTTTGAAACGCTGAAGCTGAAAGGCTCGAAGGCCGAGATCGGCAACAAGGTGGTGCACGAGATCACCTCGCGGCTGCGCTTCTTGAACGACGTGGGGCTCAACTACCTGAGCTTGGACCGCAGCGCCGATACGCTGTCGGGCGGCGAAGCTCAGCGCATCCGGCTGGCCTCGCAAATCGGCTCGGGATTGACCGGCGTGATGTATGTGCTGGACGAGCCCAGCATCGGCCTGCACCAGCGCGACAACGACCGCCTGATCGCCACGCTGCGCCGCTTGCGCGACTTGGGCAACACGGTGATCGTGGTCGAGCATGACGAGGACGCGATCCGCGCGGCCGACTATGTGCTGGACATGGGCCCAGGTGCCGGCGTGCACGGCGGCCACATCATTGCCCAGGGCACACCGGCCGAAGTGGCGGCCAACCCGGAGTCGCTGACCGGCCGCTATTTGTCGGGCACCGCCCGCATCGAAGTGCCCAGCCATCGGCACAGCTTGGCCGACATGAAGGACCCGCAGACGCTGAAAATCGTCAACGCGCGCGGCAACAATCTGCAAGGGGTGACGGTCGAGATCCCGGTCGGCCTGCTGACCTGCGTGACCGGCGTGTCTGGCTCCGGCAAGAGCACGCTGATCAACGACACGCTGTACAAGGCCGTGGCCAAGAAGATTTACCAAAGCCATGCCGACCCGGCAGCGCATGACGAGATCGAAGGGCTGGACGCCTTCGACAAGGTCATCAACGTGGACCAATCCCCGATTGGCCGCACGCCGCGCAGCAACCCGGCCACCTACACCGGCCTGTTCACGCCGATCCGCGAGCTGTTCGCCGAGATGAACACAGCCCGCGAGCGCGGCTACGGCCCGGGCCGTTTCTCCTTCAACGTGGCCGGCGGCCGCTGCGAGGCCTGCCAGGGCGACGGCGTGCTGAAGGTGGAAATGCACTTTCTGCCCGACGTTTACGTGCCCTGCGACAGCTGCCACGGCAAGCGCTACAACCGCGAAACGCTGGAAGTGCTCTACAAGGGCCGGAACATCACCCAGGTGCTGGGCATGACGATCGAGGACGCGCACCAGTTCTTCAGCGCCGTGCCGGCCTTGGCGCGCAAGCTGCAAACGCTGCTCGACGTCGGCCTGGGCTATGTGAAGCTGGGGCAAAGCGCCACCACACTGTCGGGCGGCGAGGCGCAGCGGGTCAAGTTGGCGCTGGAGCTGAGCAAGCGCGACACCGGCCGCACGCTTTACATCCTGGACGAACCGACCACCGGCCTGCATTTCGCCGACATAGCGTTGTTGCTACAAGTTTTGCACCAATTGCGCGACGCCGGCAACACCATCGTCGTGATCGAGCACAACCTTGACGTGATCAAGACGGCGGACTGGGTCATCGACATGGGTCCCGAAGGCGGTTCAGGCGGCGGGCAACTGCTGCTGGCCGGCACGCCCGAAGACGTGGCCGCCCACCCCGGCAGCCACACCGGCCGCTATTTGAAAGCCTTGTTGAAGGCTTGAGCCGTTTGAAGGCTGGCGCTCAGCGCTGACGGCGGCGGGCAACAACGCCCAGCGTCAGCAAGCCGGCCATCAGCAGAGCCCAAGTACCGGGCTCGGGGATGGCTGGTGCGACGTCGGTCGGGATGTTGATCGTGCCGGGCGGCAAGCTGGGCACAAAGATACCGCCTGCGCCCGGGCCGAGGCTGCCGCCACCCAAGCCGGGCAGAAAACTGCCCGCTGGTGCGCCCGGCGAGCCGGCTTCAAGCCCGGAGCCAGCGCCGGCCTGTTGCGCAAAGCTGGTGGGCGAGCCCGGAGCGCCACCGCCCAACACACCGGCCGAGGTAGGTTCCATGTCAAGCTGAGCTTGCGGGTCGCCCATTTCACTGGTGGCCGAAGCCACGTTTTGTGCCGCGCCAGGTGCCGCAGCTCGGGGTGCAAGGCGCTGGATCCGGCTGACATTGCGGCACACGGTGGGCACCAGAATGCACTGGCCGTCCTCGCAATACACGAGCCCGCGTTCTTCGGCCTGCTGCGTCCACTTGACCCGACTGACCGTTTTGCAAAGACTTCCAGCGCCGAAATGCATGTCGCGAATCTCGTTGCTGTATTGCGCCTGCCCCTTGATCGCATCGCGCTGAATGGTGACGATTTCGTCGTAGTCGCGCTTTTGCATGCGGGCCTTCAGCTTGGCGCGCACCGGAGCCGGAATATCCTTGTAGCGATCAACTGCCGCCACTACATCGCCCATGAAGGGGTTGATGCCCGGCTTGTCCCATGAACAATGTGGCACGGCCGCAGCTGATGCCGCCAGTGCAATCGAGGTCAGCATCAACATGGTGTGGGTCCAGGCTAGTCAATCGAAGTCATTCAGCAACTTTGCAAGCGCTGAATCAGAACACTGATCTGACCTGTCCTGCTCGCCCGTTTGCTGACGACCTTGAAGAGATCAATGCTTAAATTGTAGTTAATCAATTCGGATTCAATGAAGCTACCGCAAGCTATCAAAGCCTGTATCTAAAAATTAGTCACATTCATGGGCTGGCATTTGCTGGCGCACAACAGCGCAGACTCCGGCATGAATTGTCGTTAGCCCGCAGTCGGCGTGGCTTGGCAAGCGTTGCTAAGCTGCGGCAGCGGGTACAGCTGGTACGCTGCGCGGGTCACAGACCATCCCGGCACACCGACATTCATGCATTCAGCCGCGTCCCGCCTCGTGCTTTACGTTGAAGACGACCGCATCAACATCGTCCTGATGGAAGAAGTCGTCCGGCGTCTGCCCGGTTGGCGGCTGGAATGCGCCGAGGACGGGCAGCAAGCGCTGGATTTACTGGCCAATGACCTGCCCGCCCTGCCCCACTTGGTCTTGATCGATATGAATCTGCCCGACATGACCGGCCTTACCCTGCTGGGCCGGCTTCGCGGCGATGCCCGCTGGGCTGACTTGCACTGCGTGGCCTTGTCAGCCGACGACCAACCGGAGCAAATCGCCGCCGCACGCGCCGCCGGATTCGCCGATTACTGGGTCAAGCCGATTGATGTGCTGCGCCTGGCACAAGCGCTGCAAAACGCCCTGCCGACCTGATCGGAGGGCAGTCGCTGCGCCTTTAGTCTTTTCCGCCTTTCGATCCTTGCGAGCCTTCTGCACCTTCTGCACTTTTTGCAGACGTAAAAAAGCCCGGAAATCCGGGCTTCGCAATCAAAAGCAATCGGGGCGGTGGTCAGCCACGCTGACCCTGACCCATCACTTCAGGTGGCTGTTGATCAGCTTGGTCATCTCGAACATATCGGCACGGGCCTTGCCGAAGATTTCTGTCAGGGCAGCGTCGGCCACAATGATGCGCTTTTGCACTTCGTCTTGCAGCTTGTGCTTCTTGATGTATTCCCAGACCTTCTTGGTCACCTCGGTGCGCGGCAGGGGTGACGCGCCGACGATGGCAGCCAGAGCGGCGCTGGGGGTCAAAGCCTTCATGAAAGCAGCATTCGGCGTGCGCTTCTTGGCGGGCACAGCGTCAGACTTGACCGCAGCTACCTTCTTGGCGGCAGCGGCCTTTTTAACCGGTGCAGCTTTTGGGGCCACAACAGCCGGAGCTGCCACAGTCGCCGCCACAGCTACTTTTTTAGCCGGTACGGCCTTGGTTGCCGGTGCCGCTGTTTTAGCGGGCGCAGCCTTCTTCGCAGTTGCCATTTCAAATCTCTCCATCAAAAGTTGTTGATGTGCAGGGCTAGGGTGGAGGCCACACAAGCCTTCAATTCTCACTAATTCCCCGCGCCAGCCATGGTACTGCGCGACCCTGGCATTGAGAAGGCTTTCATGGGAGAACCGGCCTCAATCTGACGATGAAATGAGCTGGCGGAGCCGCTTTGTCGCGGCCTCGCGTCACTTGCCTGGAAATTGCCCGCTTTTGCCCTGCCACGCAGCGGCGTCCCAGAGTATTCCGGGCCCGGCCTCGGCGGGTGTCTTGCAGCCGCACAAGGCCATCGCAATTTCGAATTCGTCGCGCAACAAGCGCAGCGCGTGTGCCACGCCATGCGCACCGGCCGCTGCCAGCGCATGCACATACGGCCGGCCGAGCAGCACCGCATCGGCGCCCAGCGCCAGCGCCTTCAGCACATCGGTGCCACGCCGTATGCCGCCGTCGACCAGCAGCGGGTAGCCCGGGCCGACGGCGGTCCGCACGCGCGGCAGCAACTCGGCCGTGCTCGGCAAGCTGTCCAACGTGCGGCCGCCATGGTTGGATACCACCAAGCCGGCCACCCCGCGCCGCTGCGCCTCACGCGCATCGTCCGGATGGCTGACGCCCTTCAGCAACAGCGGCAAACGGCTGCGGGCCAGCAACCAATCGACTTGCGCCCAGGTGGCGGCGCGCGGCATCAAGCCGTCAAACATCTGACTCTGGCCAGGGCTCAGCTCGAGCGCCTGCTTGCGCCCGCCCAAGTTGACCGCTCGCACATCGGGCGGCAAGGCAAAGCCGGCACGGCGCTCCCGGTCGCGCGCACCGTGCACCGGCGCATCGACGGTCAGCACCAGCGCTTCATAGCCGGCGGCTGCTATGCGCTGCAACAGATCCTGCATGAAGCCCTCATCGGCACGCCAATAGAGCTGGAACCAGAGCGGCGCGGTGCTGGCGGAGTCGGCCCGCATCGCCTGCGCCACTGCCTCCATCGTCACGCTGGCCTGGGCGCTGAGGATCAGGCCGGTGTCTTGCGCCGCT